>JBLIZK010000198.1:0-3047 GCA_048859825.1 Paludibacter sp. | reverse complement strand
CTTATGTTGGTTGAGCTTGATTGTTTCCTCCAGCTACTTTCTTGGTTGTAATTTTGGTAATTTTCAAGTATGTAAATTCCGTTGTTTTCGTCAGTATCATTAAATACAATTACATCCATACCGTTGAAGATATAGAGGTTCGTATCCGAATGCTCCCATGTTGCTTTTAATACTAAGTCGGATTTTAATTCAACTAATCTACGTGCGTCAAGCGGTGCCGATGCTGTTACTTCTAAGCTGCCTGCGTAAGGTACTGTCCCTTTTCTCCTGCTCATACTGTGAATTTTGCTGGCCTTGCAGCCATTTGTGGATAAATATTAGTATATACTTTGTAAAGCACTCCGTTTATTGTTTCGTTTGTAGGTGTTCCGAAGTTGGTGGCTATATCTGCTAATACCCATCTATCGTTGATGTCTTTCAAATATAATTTTGAGATATTCCAAAGTATATGTGTGTCGGCTCCAATTGTTACGCTGTATGGTATTTTAATTGTTTGCTTACCTCCAACCTCTGATGCAAAGTTTACTACTATTTCTGAACCGTGAGCTTGTAGTGTCTGTTTTGTAAGTGTTACCATATTTACAGTTGTAGCATAAATAGGATATACTCCAATTATTGTCGTGCTGGCAATTAATGTACCTGATGCTTCATTTTCGGGGTAGGGTTTCATGTAGTTGTTCCCTTTGCTCGTTTTTGGTTGTGCTCCTTGTGCAAATGTAGCTGTGCGGCTCCATGTGTTTGCGCCCAATATAATTGTTTTTAATCCATTCGCTACTTCTGGACTAAATGTAAATTCACCTACTCGCGGATGGTTTGCCGTCGGCTGCCATTCTAGTGTAGTAGGGTTTTGTATGTAAAGTGGATTTATTATCCCCCTACTAAAATTGTTACCAAATAGTATATTTAGTTCTTCGCCTACTTCGGCATACGTTTTACCATAGCTATTAGTAAGGATATAGGTAGGGTCGCTTAGATCTGGGTTGCTATCTGGGTATAATAAGGCGTCCCACATCTCCTGCATTGTTTTTTCGTTGAATGTTGTATTTTTGGCGATACCTCCTAATGTGGTTGGCACTGGGGATGGGTTGGTGTAAGTTACTGTTTCTCCTGTCCCTGTTCCTCCGCCTGTACCGCTTGCCATTTCGGTAATGGTATTCGATTTAAAATCCCATACGTATTTTTTACTTCCGGTAAACATTAATAGTGTCCAACTATCATCGTTTCCTATCAGTGTACAGTTATATTGTTTGGTTATTCCGTCGCCTGGTGCTTCTAGTATTGTTGGTCGGTTTGTGGCTGCTGTTACATCTTTTAGAATGTATGTTCCTTCGCCTGTAAACTCAATATCGTTCCAATCGGTAATCTCTATCACCGTATATTTGTTTCGGGCTTGTATTACTCTGAAATGTCCGTCGGTTTCTTTCAGGTAAATAAGATTGCCTACGGTGGCTATTTGGTCTGTTCCTTCAGTTCCGTTCTGCAATACAAGTAACGAACCTGTCCTGCTTTCCATATCAGGGTGGTTCTGTGGTAGTATGAACTCATAAAACATTCCGGGTAGTGCGGCTTCCATTTCTTCTACAGAATAAAGCGTGCCTCCGTTAGCAGTTGTGCGCCATTTAATGCCCTGAACAACTACCTTGTATTTTCTTACTGTTGTATTTACCCTTATAAAGCTCATTGTTATCTATGTGTTACAGGGTTAAGTATTTCCCATTCGCCGCGTGCTACGCCTGTTTCAATATACGTGTCGCTGAATTTCATATCAAAGTCAAACTCATACTTCCCAAATTCCAATGCCGGAATATGTTCAGGTATTACTATTGCGTTTCCGTCAATGGTTATTTTTCCGTTGGTTGTGCTGTAAGTTTGCACTATTTCGTCGTCGCCTTTGCGCTTAATGTGCATAAGTACGTCAACTCCACTTAGCGATATTGGTGTTTCTTCGTCCTCGAAAAACTCCAACTCTGCACCGTAAAAAGTCGTTCCTTCGTGTATGGTTTCAAATTTTATCATAATTCTGCTTTGATTAGTTCGTTTGCTTTTGCGGCCATGTATTCAGCCTGTTTGCTTCCGAAAATAGTAAGTACTTCGGCAGCTATCATGTGGCAGGCTGGTTCAAACAGTTTTTGATTCAGGTTTAAATCTTCAATGTCAGGGCGTTGTATGTAGGTTGCTTTTTCTACTGTGTCGCCTTCTTTAAAAGTATAAATCTCCAATTTTTCAGCTTTAGCTACTACCGGTTTTGCTGAACCTCCTCGCGTGTGCGGATTTTGTTGCAGTGCGTATTCAGGATTTTCAACCGATATAGCTCTGTGTACTGCTTTCTCCCAACTTGTCATTTTAATTGTGTGTATGCGCAAAAAATCATCTGGAATAGTAATGTAGCCAACATTACGCGTTCCGCTTACTACGCTTGTCATAGCAGGCAGGTTGGTTGCTTTTGTAAGGTGAAGTGGACAAAATATCAATAGCTGATCCAATGCAGGTTGTATTGCTTCCTCAATGTAACTCTCAATAGGCTTTACATCCGAATTCAGAACTATCAATCCGTCGTCAAACGGTGTTAGTTCTTCCATTAATACTTTTACTCTGCGTATAATCTCTATCTTTGTCATGGCTTACTTTACTATTTCAATGCCTATTTTAGCGGCTTGCGATTTTACCTGAAGGAAGTTTTTCAACTCGTCCGGGCTTACTCCTTTTTCAATTAAATGCTGTTTGGCTTGTACGAAAGTCATTTGGCCTGCTGTCGGTAATACCGATACTGGCTTTTCGGCTATAATTTCGGGTGCTTCCTGAACTACGGCTTTTACTTCGGGTTCGGATATAGACTGATACAGAAATATTTCATGCGTAAGGTACGGTCCGAAACGTTCGTCCTTTTCAATCATTTCTTGTTCGTCTGCATTGCTCGTTGAGAATATACCCTCGAATTTAGGATACATACCGCCTTCAAATTGAATACGCTTCTTTTTGCCGTCTTTATCTTTGAATAGTAAAGATGCTGTGGTATTGTGGGTCTTATATATTTTAAACAAGATCGG
>JBLIZK010000197.1:0-5397 GCA_048859825.1 Paludibacter sp. | reverse complement strand
TGTGCTCTTCCGATCTGAACTGGAAAAATTAAAATGTGTGAAGTTTGTGTTTAGTTTTAAACTATTTCGCTTTTAATATGTCAATACTGAACTAATTAAAATCAATTTCAATGAGAAAACTATTTCTAAGTATTATTTTTCTATCTGTATTATTCCCATTATTTGCCTTGTATACAATTAAAGGTAAAATTGTAGATTCCTCCACACAAGCACCTATCGATTTTGTAAATGTTGCACTTATCCGTCAAAATACCGAAACTCTCGCAGCGGGTGTTACCTCCGATGCGAATGGGAATTTTGTTTTACCTCAAGTAGCCACAGGTAAATATACCCTGAAAATCAGTTTTGTAGGATACAATACTATTGAGTTGCCTTTGGTGGTTACTAATAAAGAGCAGGATTTGGGCGTTATTAAACTACTGGAAGACTCCAAAACTTTGTCGGAAGTACAGGTAGTTGGGCAGGGCTCACAAATGACGTTTGATATTGACAAAAAAGTTTTTTCGGTTGATAAAAATATTGCTTCCGCAGGTGGTTCGGCATCCGATGTATTGCAGAATATTCCATCGGTGGATGTGGATGGCGAAGGCAATGTGTCGTTACGCAGCAATAGTAGCGTAGAAGTGTGGATAAATGGGAAACCATCCGGCTTAACTGCCGATAACCGTGCTCAGGTTTTGCAACAAATGCCGGCAGAGAGCATCGAGAAAGTGGAAATTATGACTAATCCTTCGGCTAAGTTCAAGCCAGAAGGTACATCGGGAATTATTAATATCGTACTGAAAAAGAACCGTAAAGCAGGTTATTATGGAAGTGTTTCGGCTGGACTAACCTATGTGGATGGAGCTAAAATATCGGGTAATGCCGGAGCAAATATCAATTATAGTAGCAGTAAGATTGACGCTTTTGCTAATATCGGTTATCGTGCTATGAATTTTAAAGGAGGTGGTTACACTGATCGTTTTGGATTGTCAGCCATTGGAGATACTACTTCTGTTTTGAACCAAACATCGGATATGAAGCGTGGTTTTGGAGGCTTTTTTGCTCGTGCCGGAATTGATTATCATCTGAATGATAAGCATACATTAAGCCTTTCTGGTTTTGGAATGGCTGGAAACGGATATTCGGAGTCGCTAATCGATTATAAATATGTAAATCTGAGCAATGCACTGTTAAGCCGTAACTACAATCGTGCAAATACCGGAGATGGCGACCGTCCAAGTATAAATGTTAGTCTGGATTATAAATTTGATATTGACACCAAAGGTTCAAATCTGATGTCGAGTTTAAGCTATTCACATCATAGCCGTACAAATTCAGAAACCATAGTGCAAAATGAAAGTGGTGCTGTAAATTCAGATTTTTCGCAGTTTAACGAAGGATTAAATAAAGAAGTTGAATTTAAGCTGGACTACACCAAGCAGTTTTCTGACAATAAAAAACTTGAATTAGGATGGGCAACTACAGGTGAATTACGCGAAAGCCCAACAAGTGCATATAACAATATTCTGAATATTCCGATTAATGATTATTTCAATAATTTTACGCAAAATGAGCTCATCAATGCTGCATATGCCACTTTTGGAAGCAGGTACGGTAAATTAAGCTATCAGGCTGGTTTACGTGCGGAGCATTTTATACGCGATTGGACAAATGAATACTACAAAAATAATGTTCTTGTAACTGATAATAGTGAAACCTATAAGAGTCTGGAGTGGTTTCCTAGCGTATTTTTGGGTTATACTTTGCCACAAAACAACGAGTTGCAATTGAATGTTTCACGTCGCATTCAACGTCCACGAGGGCGCGAAATTAATCCTTTCCGTAATTATTCTGATTCGACAAATATCAGCTATGGTAACCCGGGTTTATTGCCTGAATTATCTACTGCCTTTGAGTTTAATTACATAAAAGGTTGGGATGCTCATACTCTATCTGCTTCGTTGTATTATCGTTTTACCGATAATGTAATGCAACAAGTTCAGTATCTGAATGGTAGTACTATGGAAAGTACAAATATCAATTTGTCAAAATCGACCAATATTGGTGCCGAAATTGTATCGAAAAATCGCTTGTTTAAAATTGTCAATTTGACTTCTACTTTAAACTTGTATTACAATAAACTCGATTCAGGTAGCTATGCGAGTATTTATGATCCATCGATAATCACTAAAACTAAAATGCGTGAAAACTTTAGTTGGAATATACGTTCAATGGCCAATATCATCCTGGGTAAAAATACTTTTATGCAAATTACAGGCGATTATTCAGCCCCTCGTTTATTACCACAGGGCAAAGAATCATCGAGTTATGCTATTGACCTGGGCTTGCGACAAACATTCCTGAATCGTAACCTGAGTATTAACCTAATGGTGCGCGATTTACTCAACAGTCGTAAACGTACTACCTTTACTTATGGTAACGGATATACGCAGGAATCGCAAAGTTATTTTTCGGGTCGAATGATTGGTTTAACTGCTACATATAACTTTGGTAATATGAAACCTAAGCAAAATGCAAAGAAAATGAATTCATCCGATATGAACATGGAAGGTGGAATGGATTAACATTTTTTCGAGTCGTGATTTGGCCATGTCAGTTTCGGATTTCGGTATAAGAAGTTCTATTTCACATTCATTATCAAATGTCTGACTCGTAATTTCGGCGTTCATTAGCTTGCAAAAGCCCATTATATCGTTCATTAACAAATAGTCAAAGCGGAGAGTAATTTCTGTTTTGACTATTTTTTCTATAACATTACAGTTATTCAGGGCATCGGCAGCAGCTTCTTTGTAGGCAGTTATTAGGCCACCAGTGCCCAGCAATACACCTCCAAAATAGCGTACAACAATAATTAATATATTAGTAAGTTCGTTGGAGTTTATCTGACCCAGAATTGGTTTACCGGCTGTGCCCGATGGTTCTCCATCGTCGTTCGCTCTGAATTCCTCACGGTTGGCTCCCAGCATATAAGCGTAACAAACATGCCGGGCATCGAAATACGTTTTTTTGTACTCCTGAATGATGCCTTTCACTTCTTCGATAGAGGTTACGGGTATTGCAAACGAAAGAAATTTACTGCCTTTTTCCTTGTATATTCCGTTTCCGGCTTTGTCTATTGTTTTAAATGTATCGGCCATAATTAATGCGTGCTGTAATTATATTTGAATTACAGCACGTAAAATTAGCTAATATCAGACTAAACTGAAATGTGTTTCGCTTATTTTTTTTGATATTCAGAATATCTTTCGATAGATATGGCAGTAGGGTGTGCCATTCTTTTTATCGTAATATTCCTGATGATAATCTTCGGCAGCCCAAAATTCAGGTGCGGGTTGAAGCAAAGTGGCAGGTTTGTAGCCTTTTTCAATCAGTAACTTCATGTATTTCTCAGTAATTTTTTTCTGTTCGTCGTTTACATAAAATACCACCGATTGGTATTGCGGACCAATATCAGGCCCCTGTCCACCTACTTGTTCAAAATCATGCGTCTCGTAATATAGTTTTATTAAATCTTCAAACGAAGTAATTGATGGGTCATAAACAACCTCAGTAGTTTCAATATGTCCGGTGGTTCCGGTACAAACCTCTTTATATGTAGGAGCCTGAGTATGTCCACCCATATAGCCCACGGTTGTTTCGGTTACACCTTTATGTTTCATAAAATGATATTCGGTGCCCCAAAAGCATCCGGATGCAAAATACGCTTTTTCCATTTTTTTACTTGCTGGTATAAATTTTAATGAAATTGAATTCACACAATGACGTGTGTTTTTTAATGTAAATCCTTCTCCTTCAAAAACATGTCCCAGATGTCCGCCACATTTTGCGCATACAATTTCTGTACGTCGTCCATCGGCATCGGGTATGCGCTCTACGGCTCCTTTAATTTCGTCGTCGAAACTTGGCCAGCCACAGTGCGACTCGAATTTATCGGTTGATTTGTATAATGGAGTATCACATTGTCTGCAAACGTATGTACCACTATCTTTTGTGTGTACGTATTCACCTGTAAAAGGATATTCTGTTCCTTTGTCCAGAATTACAGCTGCTTCGCGGGATGTTAGTTTGTTGAGTTTCATTGGTTTTAAATTGATTCCGGTAGGATGAACATTATTTGAATTCTGTTCATCCGTTATAGAATGTTGAATAAAACGGGTCTGTATTTTGTTATTATGATTATTACCACAGGATGCGGAAATAAAGATCTGCAAAAGTAGCAGTATTCTAATTGGTGACAGTAGCAGACCGGAAGAGGTGTTTTCTAAGAAATTGCTGAAAAATTTTTCTTTATAATTGTTGATTGGGTATAAGTTCATCAACCAGTTCTTTAACAAAATCATAACGTTCATAATCATTTCGTTTTTGAACACCATTCCAGAAAATTATATCAATATCAATAGGTACATCACCCTGCATGCTTGTTAATGGCGATCGGCCTAGTAAATCTTCAATGTGCTTGAAGTGTCGTTGAGTTTCTTTTGCTGAGTCGGCCGATAAAATTTCAAGAGCCTGATTCAGATAATCATTGCCATTGTTTTTTTTACCTCTAGCTTTTGTTTGCAATATTCTACTTTCGCCTGTTATTTCAAAAAACTCTCTGATTAGTTCTTTGGCTTTTTCTAAATTCACTTCCTTGTGAAAGTTTGAACCCAACATTACAATTGCTGTATTCATATATAGTGTATGTAGTTGATGTTTTAATAGCTTCACAAAGTAACAACAAACGCCAGAAATATAACTTCCGGCGTTTGTTAAAATTATATAATTAATTTAAAGTCTATAATCCTTTAATTGTTCCTGTAATCTTTTACGAGCCAAAAAAATACGGCTTTTTACAGTACCTATCGGAAGGTTCATTGTTTGCGCTATTTCTTCGTATTTAAAACCCTGTACGTGCATGGTAAACGGAATACGATATTCATCGGCAAATGCATCGATTGTTTTCGTAATTTCTCCTACCGAATAGGAGCCTTCGGGGCTTTCGAAACCTGAGTTTTGAGGCAGGTTTAAATGATGTAAATCTTCTGTTTTGTCAACTACAGTCTGGTTGCGAACAATTTTTCGATAGTTATTTATGAAGATATTCTTCATAATTGTTAGTACCCAACCTTTAAAATTGACATTGTCAGTAAACTTTTCCTGATTGTCTAATACTTTGAGAGTGGTGTCCTGCAATAAGTCTTCGGCTTCATCACGATCGAGTGTTAATGAAAACGCGAAATTTCTCATGTTGCTTTGCAGAGCTACCAGTTCGTTTACAATTTGTACGTTTTTCATACTTTTCAAATTTTTTACGTGTGAATAATAACTATTGAACTTATGCGTTTAATAGTTTGTTAACTTGAAAGAAAACTTTGTAACGGGAACAAGCAATTGATTGTCAGCTGTCTATAC
>JBLIZK010000196.1:0-2204 GCA_048859825.1 Paludibacter sp. | reverse complement strand
TTTGGATTAAGTTTGTTTTGTGAACATTTTAAACAATTATTTGTACATGAAAAAGCATTGGATTTTAGGACTGTTACTTATTGGCTCAGTAGTGATTTCAGCTCAAAAAAAACCTGAAGTTGAATGGGTGAGCGTAACCGGAGGAACATTTTTAATGGGTACTCCAACTACCGAAGCCGAAAGAGGTACCGACGAACGTCAACATCAGGTAACAGTGAGTGATTTTAAAATTGGTAAATACGAAGTTACTTTTGAGCAGTACGATGCTTTTTGTCGTGCTACAAAGCGTAAATTTCCGAATGACCACCGTTGGGGGCGAGGTAAACGGCCTGTGATGAATGTTAGTTGGCACGATGCAAAGGCATTTGCCGAATGGATGGGATGTCGCTTACCTACTGAAGCTGAGTGGGAGTATGCTTGTCGTGCAGGTACTACTACTGCTTTTAATACCGGCGAAATTATTACAACCAAACAGGCCAATTTTAATGGAAACTTTACTTACGGAGGCTCTGAACGTGGAAAGTATCTGGTAAAAACGCAGCCCGTTGGTAGTTATGAGCCAAATGCATGGGGAATATATGATATGCATGGCAATGTGTATGAATGGTGTAGCGATTGGTATGGTCGTTATCCTGATAGCCCTGTAACAAATCCTCAGGGAGCTGCTGAAGGCAAATATAAAGTATTTAGAGGTGGCGGATGGAACTTTTTACCCCGCATTGCACGAAGTGGCTACCGTGACTTCTTCTTTCCGGAACGCTCTGATTTACACATTGGTTTCCGATTGGTTTCTGATTCGAATTAATTCATTTAATAATAGTTTTTTTCGGCAAACTCCGCTCTTATTTAAGGACGGAGTTTGTTTCATTTTTATATTGTTCATAAATCTCTCAGAATAGAGAAATTTTTCTGTAATTAAGACGGGATTTTGATTTTTTATGGAAAAAAAATGGTAATTTTGCGGTCGAATTCAGGTGGGTATAATTGCTTGAATGTGAGAATCGAAAATTAATCAACTAATGTATAATATTTCACCTGCTACCGTTAGAGTGCAGGCTAAAAATCCCTCAAAATTATGTCAGTATATAAATTTGTAACTGCCGAAGAAGCTGCAAGTTATGTAAACAATGGCGATGTTGTTGGCTTCAGCGGTTTTACACCTGCAGGTTCTCCCAAGGAAGTGCCTACAGCAATAGCAAAACGTGCTGAAGCATTTCATGCAGAAGGTAAAGAGTTTAAAATCGGGATGTATACAGGTGCATCTACAGGCGATTCGCTGGATGGTGCGCTGGCTCGTGCAAATGCAATTTTGTTTCGTACTCCTTACCAGTCGAATAAAGACCTGCGCAATGCGCTGAACTGCGACCGTGCACCATATTTTGATATGCACTTGTCGTCGTTGGCACCTCACCTGCGTTTTGGTTTTATGCCTCGTCCTACTTTTGCAATTCTTGAAGCTTGCGATATTACCGATGATGGCGAAATTTATTTAACCAGTGCCGTAGGTATTTCTCCAACCGTAGCAAATCTGGCCGATCATATCATTATCGAGTTAAACCATAATCATCCAAAAGAATTGCGCGGTTTTCACGATATATTTGAGCCGCTTGATCCGCCTCATCGCTTACCTCTTACATTATTAAAACCATCAGACAGAATGGGAGTGCCTTATATTAAGGTAGACCCTAAAAAAGTGTTGTGTGTGGTGGAAACCTGGCGCGATGACGAAGTGGGTGGCTTTGCTCCAACTGATGAAGTAACAGATAAAATTGGTCAGAATGTAGCTAACTTCCTGGCAAACGAAATTAAATCGGGTCGTATACCTAAAGAGTTCCTGCCAATTCAATCGGGTGTGGGTAATATTGCCAATGCAGTTATGGCTTCATTGGGCACTAATCCGGATATTCCTACATTCGAAATGTATACCGAAGTTATTCAGGACTCAGTAATAAGCCTGCTTAAAAGTGGAAAAATCCGTTTTGCAAGTGGTTGCTCATTAACAATTACGACTCCTATTTTGAAAGAGATTTATGCTGATTTGGAGTTCTTCCGTAGTCGTTTGGTGCTTCGTCCGCAGGAAATGTCGAACAGTCCTGAATTAGCTCGTCGTTTAGGACTGATTACTATCAATACTGCTTTAGAAGCTGATATTTTTGGAAATGTGAATTCTACACACGTAATGGGTTCTAAAATGATGAACGGTA
>JBLIZK010000195.1:0-11615 GCA_048859825.1 Paludibacter sp. | reverse complement strand
CAACAATGCTTTCGACCTGCTGGCGGCTATTTATGCCAATACGCTGGCGGCTTATATTGTACAGTCAAATCCTTCCATTGTAACAGTGTTTAATCAATGGAAACAAAGCGAAAGCAATATCAAAACACTTCAATCGCAACTGGATAAAAATCAGGAACTGAAAAACATGATGCTCGACGAAACACCCTGGGTAATGGCAGCCCGCAACGAGGCCGACCAAAAACAACGCATTGCTCAGTTGTTCGACCAGAACAAGCAACATTATCAAACCCAACAAATGTGGAATAAGTTGCTGAAACTGCAAACCGCCGATGGAGGTTTTACATGGTTCGATGGTATGCCGGCAAGTCGTTACATTACGCAGGAAATTGTACTACAGCTGGGACGTTTGTCGCGTTTGACTGCGGGGCACAATCCGGCTTACGAAACGGCATTGAAAAGAGCGCTCGTATATCTTGATTCGGAGATAGCCCGCGATTTTTTCGAATTAAAAAAATACAACAAAAAATACCTGACCGAGAATTGCACAGGCAATATGCAACTGTTTTACCTGCATTTGCGTTCCGAATTCAGTCAGTACCCAATTCATATTTCGGCTACCGAAGCAGTGCGTTATTATACTGAGCAATCCGAAAAATACTGGACATCCTATAGCCTATACGGTAAGGCTATGATGGCCGTTGTGGCTCATCGCAATGGAAAAATAAACATTGCGCAAAGCATATTAAAATCGCTGCGCGAAAATGCCCTGCAAACCGACGAAATGGGCATGTATTGGGCTAAAAACACCGCCGGATATTTCTGGAACGAACGCCCTGTAGCAGTACAGGCCGCAATAATTGAAGCATTCAGCGAAACCGGTTCAACAACTGCCGAACTCGATGAATTGAAAATATGGTTGCTTAAACAAAAACAAACTCAACGATGGGATTCGCCCATTGCCACGGTGAATGCTGTGTATGCACTGCTTATGCAGGGAAACAACTGGCTAAGCAATAATGGCGATGTACAACTGCAATATGGCACCCAAACGCTGCATACTTCACAGGCCGAAGCAGGTACGGGCTATATCAAAACATCGGTAAGCGGAAAGGATATTAAGCGTGACATGGGTCAGATAAGCGTACGATCCTCGCAACAATCGGGCATCAGTTGGGGTGCAGCATATTGGCAATATTACCAGGAGGCAGATAAAGTTACAGCCAATGGCTCAGGACTTCGTATTGCAAAAACACTTTACGTAAAAACCAAAGGAACTACAGTGGCCATTCCGTTAGCACAAGCCACACTTAAAACGGGCGACAGGGTGATGACCCGCCTTGTGCTGAGCACCGATCGTAACCTTGAATTTGTAGCGCTGAAGGACCTGCGTGCCGCCTGTCTCGAACCGGTTGAGCAACGCTCGGGTTGTGCATGGAAGGAGAGTGTATGTTATTACCAAACAACAAAAGACGCTTCCACTCAATTCTTCTTCAGCTATTTACCCAAAGGAACCTATGTATTTGAGTACGAACAATGGGTTAACAATGCAGGTACATTTAGTAGTGGTATAGCCAGCGTGCAATGTCAGTATGCTCCTGAATTTACGGCCCATTCATCGGGCGAAAAAATAACTGTTTCGGCCAGATAAACATATTTATTCGTACTTTTGTACGATAAATAGAAGCTGTACAATGGAACTTATTTATTTTCTTTTACTCGGAATAGCGGCCGGTATTTTATCAGGTCTTTTTGGAATAGGCGGAGGCATCGTAATGGTGCCTTCGCTAATTGCGTTGTTTGGCATGGATATACTCGATGCCAATGCCACGTCGCTAACTGCCATGTTGCTGCCTGTAGGAGTTTTGGGCGTAATCGCCTATTACAAAGCCGGATTAGTAAACATCAAAGAATCGCTATGGATAGCCATAGGCTTGTTTGCGGGTTCATTTGTTGGTGGCGAACTGGCCATTCTACTGAGCGAAAACCTTTTGGCAAAACTGTATGCTGGCTTTTTGCTCTATATAGCATTAAGTTATTTCGATGTATTTACAATCCTGAAAAATAAATTATCCACCACCGCAAAAACAGTAAGCTCCGCTCCTGCCTCACAAAAACATTTCAGTGGCTGGGCTTTTTTAATGGTTGGCATTGGTGCCGGAATATTTGCGGGTATGTTTGGAAAAGGCGGAGGCATCATTATAGTACCTCTGTTAATTGGTATTTTTCAGTACGATAGTAAAAAAGCTGTGGCAACTTCGCTGGCTGCCTTACAATTACCTGTAGGACTACCCAGTGTAGTTATTTATGCACAAAACGGTCATATGCACCTGTTGCCGGCAGCATTAATTGCAGCAGGTATGGTTGCCGGGGCATTTATTGGCTCAAAGGCTGGCATTAGTTTACCCTCCAAAGTATTCAAAAAAGTATTTGCCGTATTTCTTATTGTAATGGCAGCCTATATGTTAATTGGTTATATGAACTAATCAGTTATCGACTGGTATGAATACTCCGAAGTCTATTTGTACAAAATAAAAATGGCCGGGCGTTTATTGATGTCGGGTAAATTGCCTTTCCATGCTTTTACTGTTTTGGTAACAATATACTCTGTTTCCAATGTAATATCGGCCGCAATACACAGCCGCGTATTTGCCTGGCAGGTAGCGAGTATATCTTCCAGCATCTTCATATTGCGGTAAGGCGTTTCGATAAACAGTTGCGACTGATTTTCAGCATACACCCTGCTTTCGAGTTTTTTGAGCGCCTTTACCCTATCGGCTGGTTGTACAGGCAAATAGCCCACAAAGGCAAAGCTTTGCCCGTTGAACCCCGAACCCATCAGGGCCAACAATATCGACGATGGGCCTACCAGTGGCACTACCTTATATCCTTTGCTTTGAGCTATACCCACAACATCGGCGCCCGGGTCGGCAATGGCCGGACAGCCTGCTTCTGATATAATGCCCATATGGTGCCCGCCCTGCATGGGTTGCAGATAAGTACTTATTTCATTCGGACTGGTATGCTGGTTCAGGGTAAAAAACGTCAGTTCATCAATTACGATGGCCGGATTTACCTTTTTCAGAAACCGGCGGGCAGTGCGCACATCCTCTACTATAAAATGTTTTATGGCATTACAAACTCCGTTGTTATACTCGGGTAGTATCCTTTGCAGCTCAGTTTCGCCCAGCGTGGTTGGTATAAGATAGAGGGTTGGCATATTACTAAAGTCAGAATTTAGATATTTGATGTTTGTAGAGTGAATGATTATCGGATACACTCTGTGTTTCGGCTGACAAAATTACAAAAAAAACAGCGTTTGCCTTCACTTATGATATTCCTTTACTCCAATCTCATTCCCTCAAGCTCTTCACTCAGCAGTTCCCATTCATACATTTTATGTTCAAGGTCGCGCTGACGTTTCTGGTACTTCAATATAAATTCGCTGTCCGACGCATATTCAGGCTGTTGCAGTTGTTGATTCATTTGCGCCAGCTCTGCTTCAATTCCTTCTATCTGCTGTTCCATGTCGGCCACCTCTTTTTCGGCTTTACGTATTTTGCGGTTCAGCTCTTTACGGGCTTCGTAGCTTAATTTGCTTTCGGATGTTTTGTCGGTTTCGTCGCTGCTTTTAGCAACAGGAGCTTTAGCTTCCAGCTCGCTGAGGCTTTGCATTTTTTTATATTGCAAAAAGTCGTAAATACCACCCAAATGCTCACGCACTTTTTTATTGCCAAATTCGTACACTTTATCCACCAGTCCGTCAAGAAATTCACGGTCGTGCGACACAATAATGGCAGTACCATCAAAAGCCTTTATGGCCTCTTTAAGCACTTCTTTTGAACGCATATCGAGGTGATTGGTAGGCTCATCCAGTATCAGTAAATTAACAGGTTCAAGCAGCAGGCGTATCATGGCCAACCGGCTACGCTCCCCTCCCGACAATACTTTCACTTTTTTGTCCGAAGCTTCGCCCCCGAACATAAATGCTCCCAGAATATCGCGTATCTTCGTACGGATATCGCCCACAGCCACATAATCGATGGTTTCGAATACGGTACGGTTTTCGTCGAGCAACGAAGCCTGGTTTTGAGCAAAATAGCCAATTTTTACGTTGTGGCCATGCTTTAACTTTCCCGAAAACTCAATTTCGTTCATTATGCACTTTACCAGCGTGGATTTACCTTCGCCGTTTTTACCCACAAATGCTACCTTATCGCCACGGTTAATGATTAAGCCGATATTATCCAGTACCACATAATCGCCGTAAGCTTTGGTAAGATGCTCCACTTCAATGGGTATAATTCCCGAATGCGGTGCAGGCGGAAACTTCAAACTCAGTCGCGAAGTATCTTCCATATCTACTTCGAGACGCTCCACTTTCTCAAGTTGCTTAATGCGCGACTGTACCTGAACTGCCTTGGTAGCCTTGTAGCGGAAGCGTTCAATAAAATCTTCGGTGTCGGCTATCATTTTCTGCTGATTTTCGTATGCCCGCACCTGTTGTTCGTGTCGCTCTTTACGTAGTTCCACGTAACGTGAGTAGTTTACATTGTAATCGTAAATTTTACCAAGCGATATTTCGATGGTACGCGAGGTAACTGCATCAATAAAAGCTTTGTCGTGCGATACCAGTATAACGGCGCTACCCGAAGTCAGTAAAAAGTTTTCGAGCCACTGTATGGATTCTATATCGAGGTGATTGGTAGGCTCATCGAGCAATAACACATCAGGCCTTTGGAGCAGAATTTTAGCCAATTCTATACGCATTCGCCATCCGCCGCTGAATTCGGCACATTGTCGGTCGAAGTCGGAACGCAGAAAGCCCAAACCAATAAGTGTTTTCTCAATTTCGGCATAAAAATTACCACCACCAACTATATTCAGGTGTTCGGTGTGGTGCGACAAGCGGTCGATAATCTGGTGGTATTCAGCGCTGTCGTAATCGGTACGTTCGGCCAGTTCGTTGCTGAGTTTATCAATTTCAGTTTGTAGCGAAGTTATGTGCTCAAACGCCTTTTCGGCTTCCTGCATCACGGTGGTACCATGATTGTGAATCATATGCTGCGGAAGGTAACCCAGAGTAATGTCCTTTGGCATGGTTATATTTCCACGCGTAGGAGCCTGTATTCCGGCAAAAACCTTGAGTAAGGTTGATTTTCCGGCACCGTTTTTACCCACTAAAGCAATTTTATCCTTCGGATTTACTAAAAAGGAAATTTCATCGAATAAGGGAGAACCACCAAACTCGATTGTTAACTGTTCAACTGAAATCATTTATCTAAGCTAATTTTTCAATGCAATGAAGTGCAAAAATACGAAAAACACTTCAATCTTTTTCAGTCTATTTTCCGTCCAGTCGTTCGTATTGTGAATTCTGACTTTTAAACTCGGGCACAATTTTCTTCATTTGTGCTACAGTAAGGAAGTTTTTACAGGATTTACTGTATTCAATCAATTCGTCAATCTGAACCGAAACAGCATCGAATTCGTACTCCTGTACTTTGGCAACCATTATTTTGGGGTTGTGTGTTTGTGTGGTTATTTCTTTTTGGTTCAGCAATTCTTCGTAAAGTTTTTCACCCGGGCGCAAACCTGTATATTCAATTTTTATATCTGTTTCGGGTTCAAATCCGGCTAACCGAATCATCTTTTTAGCCAGATTCACAATTTTTACAGGCTGACCCATATCAAATATAAAAATCTCGCCCCCATTCCCCATCACACCAGCTTCGAGTACCAGTGTACAAGCTTCGGGGATGGTCATAAAATAACGGATAATTTCGGGATGAGTTACCGTTATAGGTCCACCTTTTTCAATTTGAGCTTTGAACAACGGTATTACCGAGCCATTCGAGCCTAACACATTACCAAAACGCGTGGTTATAAAACGGGTAGTAACGTTGCCCTGAGCTGCCAGTTTTTTATACAGCGATTGTACATAAATCTCAGCAATACGTTTGGAAGCACCCATTACATTGGTTGGGTTTACAGCCTTATCGGTCGAAACCATTACAAAACGTTTTACACCATACTTTACAGCCAGGTCGGCCAGAATTTTAGTACCTTTTACATTCACCTGAATACTTTCTACCGGATTATCTTCCATCAAAGGTACATGCTTATAAGCAGCAGCATGGTACACATAATCGGGCCGGAACATATCCATCATGTATTCCATGCGTTCAATATTGCGTACATCCGACAGAAACACCGTGAAATTCTGATGCGGATATTTTTCTTCCAGCTCAAGCCTTAAATTATGCATAGGCGACTCAGCCTGATCCAGCAAAACAACTAATTTCGGTTTAAACTTAATTATCTGATTAACAATTTCGCTACCTATAGAACCGGCAGCACCTGTTACTAAAACTACTTTGTTAATATGCTCAGCTTCCAGTTTTTCCGTTTCAAGTTCAATTAAAGGACGTTCAAGCAAATCTTCAATCTGGATGGATTTAATCTGCTTCAGAGTAGGCATATTATTTTTCCATATACTTACCGGCGGTGCAGTTAATATTTGCATATGATTGGATAAGAACACATCCAAATCTACTTCAGGTTTAATCTTATTGAGTTGAGTAGGCGAAACAATAACTGCTTTAGCCTTTTTTGATATTGTTCTACGGATTACCTTTTCGTCGAAATGATATACTTTTACTCCCATTATCATTCGCTCGTTGGCATTTTTATCATCGTCAATAAACCCAACCAATTTATACTTCACATCTTCCTGAGCCGAATTAATCATTTTTGCAATACCTACAGCCGCCGAATTTGTGCCATAAATCATTACAGGCGTAATTTTTCCACCACTTTGAGTGAAAAAATCGAAAAGAATTTTCACCACCAAACGGGGAAGAAACAAGAATGCAAAAGCCAACCCTGCATACAAAAATAAGCCGGTATAGTAAAACACTTCAAAACCATATACAGCCTTAATAAGCATGGCACTTACGGTTAAAAATGCCACATTCGAAAATACAGCCAATAACAGTTTAGCGGCATCAACATAACCGGAATAACGAAGTACGCCCGAGTAGGTATGAAATATCCAGAAAAATACAATTTGGAAGAAAATAAGAATTAGAGTACGATTATAAAAACCATATATGGTTGGTTCAACTCCGCTGTTAACCAAAAAAGCCGTAAAAAAACTGGCTACTGTGTATGCAAATATACATATCAGTACATCAACAACAAAAACAGTCCAACGGGGAATATATTGGAGGGAATTTATATGACTGAAAATATCCGTACCGGTAAATAAGCTCTTTATATTTTTCATAAAAATATCAAATTCAATTCAACAAAGCAGGTAGCAAATAACTATGTTCAACAAATATTATGATAACTGAAATTTATATAACCATAGGTGTTTGCGCACACAAAGATAAATGTAATTCTTTAAAAATATTCACATTCCGGACTATAAATAAATTACTGCACAAATAATTTCGCCAAGAAATGAAAATTTATTCCATATCTTTGCAGTCACAAATTTTTAAAACGTACAGCAATGTCAGTTCACAATGAAAATATCCGTAGAGTCACTACACAGCGACTTATGGAAATGAAACTAAGAGGTGAAAAAATCAGTATGTTGACTGCATACGATTATACCATGGGAAGCATAGTGGATGCTGCCGGAGTAGATATAATTCTGGTTGGCGATTCGGCTTCAAATGTTATGTGTGGCAATGTAACTACCCTCCCTATCACACTTGACCAAATGATTTTTTTAGCAAAATCGGTTGTGAGAGGCGTAAAACGCGCATTAGTAGTTGTAGATATGCCTTTTGGCAGCTATCAGGGCAATTCAAAGGAAGCATTGGCATCGGCTATACGAATTATGAAGGAAACGCATGGCGATTGCTTAAAGCTGGAGGGTGGCGAAGAAATAATTGAATCAGTAAAGCGCATTTTATCAGCCGGAATCCCTGTTATGGGACATTTGGGATTAATGCCACAATCGA
This sequence comes from Paludibacter sp., assembly GCA_048859825.1. Taxonomy (GTDB): domain Bacteria; phylum Bacteroidota; class Bacteroidia; order Bacteroidales; family Paludibacteraceae; genus Paludibacter. The sequence continues at coordinate 3,660 of JBLIZK010000195.1, read as the reverse complement.
TCAATAAATACGGTTCGTACACTGTACGCGCACAACAGGAAGAAGAAGCAGAAAAGCTTTTACGCGACGCACATTTACTGGAAGAAGCCGGTTGCTTTGCTATTGTACTCGAAAAAATCCCTGCCAAACTGGCCAAACAGGTAGCTGCCGAACTAACAATTCCGGTGATAGGTATTGGCGCAGGCAATGGAGTAGACGGACAAGTGCTTGTTTTGCACGATATGGTTGGATTAACTAAAGATTTTTCACCCCGCTTTTTACGCCGTTATGCCGATGTGCAAAGCATTATGAATGACGCCATTCAGCATTATGTGGAAGATGTAAAATCGGGTAGTTTCCCAAGCGACAAAGAACAGTATTAATAATTTTCAATATGAATTATTAATCAAACAGTGTTATTTCTTACAGATTATATAAAAAACGATATTTTTTCTACCAAACTATTTGTTGGAATAAAATTTTGCTATATCTTTGTATTCGAAATATTAAAACAAAAAAATGATAGCTCAAAGTATTTATACACTCGTCGTGAACGTCGTGCTTTTGGTCAGGAATCAGAAGTGAGATTGGTTACGCGTGGTATAAACTCTGTGTATTATAAAAGCATAAAACCTTTCTCACTTAAATGAGAAAGGTTTTTTTATTATCCCTAATTATATCAAAACAATTGTAATGAGGGAAAGAATAAACAATAATAAAATTTATTTACAAACTAACAATTCGAACCTTCAGGTTTAATTTATTTATATGGAATTAAGAAGTCAGACAAGTACAGGTGGCCGCAGAATGGCCGGAGCAAGGGCGTTGTGGAAAGCCAACGGAATGAAAAACGAGCAAATGGGAAAACCGCTCATTGCCATTGTAAACTCTTTTACTCAATTTGTACCGGGTCATGTGCATCTTCATGAAATCGGACAGCAGGTAAAAGCCGAAATTGAAAAACTGGGTTGTTTTGCAGCCGAATTCAATACAATTGCCATCGACGATGGAATTGCCATGGGTCACGATGGTATGTTGTACTCACTTCCTTCGCGCGACCTTATTGCCGACAGTGTGGAATACATGGTAAATGCTCACAAAGCCGATGCAATGGTTTGTATCAGCAATTGCGACAAAATTACACCGGGTATGTTAATGGCAGCAATGCGCCTGAATATTCCTACTGTATTTGTATCGGGCGGACCTATGGAAGCCGGCGAACTGGACGGACAACACCTCGACCTGATTGATGCCATGGTTCAGGCAGCCGACGATAATGTATCGGACGAACAGGTAAGCAAAGTTGAAAACGCTGCTTGTCCTACCTGTGGTTCGTGCTCAGGCATGTTTACAGCTAATTCCATGAATTGTTTGAACGAAGCCATTGGACTTGCTTTGCCCGGAAATGGCACCATAGTAGCCACACATGCTAACCGCATGAAATTATTTATGGACGCTGCTAAACTGATAGTAGAGAATTCATATAAATACTACCGCGACAATGACGCATCGGTTCTGCCCCGCTCTATTGCTACACGCGAGGCATTTTTAAATGCTATGACGCTCGATATTGCCATGGGTGGTTCAACAAATACCGTTCTGCATATATTGGCAATTGCCCACGAAGCCGAAGTGGAGCTTACCATGGACGATATGGATAAACTATCGCGCATTACCCCCTGCTTGAGCAAAGTAGCACCTAACTCACAAAAATATCATATAGAAGATGTAAACCGCGCAGGCGGGATTTTAAATATATTGGCCGAACTCAATAAAGGCGGTTTGCTAAATCCGAATGTACATCGTGTTGACGGTTTAACATTGGGTGAAGCATTGGCTAAATACGACATTACAAATGCAGCTATTCCGGCTGATGTGGAGGATTTATACAAGAGTGCTCCGGGTCGCGCCTTTAACCTTACAATGGGCTCGCAAAACGCTAAATACAAAGAACTGGATGCCGACAGAGCTAACGGATGTATCCGTAGCATGGAAAATGCTTATACTGTTGATGGTGGATTGGCCATACTTAAAGGAAATATTGCCCAGGATGGTTGTGTAATTAAAACTGCCGGTGTCGACGAAAGTATCTGGAAATTCAGTGGTCCGGCCAAAGTATATTGCTCGCAGGACGATGCCCTCAAAGGTATTTTGAATGGCAGCGTAGTAGCCGGCGATGTAGTGGTTATTACCCACGAAGGCCCTAAAGGAGGTCCGGGCATGCAGGAAATGCTTTATCCAACATCCTATATCAAATCGCGCCATTTAGGCAAACTTTGTGCTCTGATTACTGATGGTCGCTTCTCAGGTGGCACCTCAGGTTTATCAATTGGTCACATTTCGCCCGAAGCTGCTTCCGGAGGGAATATTGGCTTATTAATGGATGGCGATATTATTGAAATTGATATACCAAATCGTTCAATCAACGTAAAACTTACTGACGAAGAATTAAATGCCCGTCGCGAAAAAGAATTAGCCCGCGGCAGGGATGCATTTAAACCCAACCGCGATCGGGTTGTTTCGAAAGCCCTCCGCGCCTATGCTTCTATGGTAAGTTCGGCCGATAAAGGCGGCGTTCGTATGATTGATTAAGCGATTTATAAGCATGACTCAAACATCAAATCCAAACAATATCCTGCATCAGGTGGCAATTGTAATCATTGCCATGCTGTTGTTTTTACCGGGATTAGGCTCCGTTCATTTATTTGATTGGGACGAGATAAACTTTGCCGAATCGGCCCGCGAAATGCTTGTAACAGGCGATTATCTGACTGTTCGGGTTAATTTTGAGCCTTTTTGGGAAAAGCCGCCACTCTTTATATGGATGCAGGCGCTTTCCATGAAAATATTTGGCGTAAACGAATTTGCAGCCCGATTTCCGAACGTAATTGCCGGTATAGTCACTTTATTGGTATTTTTCAATATTGGTCGTAAACTTAAGGATGTGGTTTTTGGCTACATATGGGTTTTGGTGTATGTAGGTTCGCTTTTGCCATTTTTCTACTTTAAATCCGGCATCATCGATCCTTGGTTTAACTTATTTATATTCCTGGGCACCTATTACTTTGTACAATTTACATCGAACACCAACAAAGAAAATCCTTACTGGCAGGTGAGTGCTTCGGCATTTTTTCTGGGATTGGCCATATTAACAAAAGGACCCGTAGGTTTTCTTATTTTCCTGTTGACATTTGGTGTATATCTGATTCTGAATCGTTTCAAACTAAACTTCAACTGGAAACAATTGATATTATTCAGTACAGTTCTGGTTTTAGTAGGTAGCACCTGGTTTATTTTACAAATACTGAATGGCAATTTCACTATAATTCAGGACTTTATTGTATATCAGATACGTTTGTTTCAAACGAAGGATGCCGGGCACGGGGGTTTTCTACTGTACCATTTTGTAGTAGTTTTAGTGGGTGTATTTCCGGCTTCATTATTAGCTTTACCTGCTTTTTCGCGCAAGACACTAAAAACAGAACAAAACCCTGAAACAAAGCACTTTTTACAGTGGATGATAATACTATTCTGGGTAGTTATATTGCTTTTCACCATAGTAAAAACTAAAATTGTACATTACTCGTCCATGACTTATTTCCCGTTAAGCTTTATGGCTGCGTGGTATATCGACAAAGTAGTTACATCAAAACTAAAGTTTCCGGTATATCTGAAGACTCT
>JBLIZK010000194.1:0-2819 GCA_048859825.1 Paludibacter sp. | reverse complement strand
TAAACAACTAATAATTCCAAATGGTAACGAAAATCAGCGATTAACTTTCGAAGATTTCTTTACTCAACGTTTATATCACTCTTATGTATTAGGCGACAGTAATATGTTTGATAAGGTTTTGTTAAAAACTTATACAGACCCGGTTAGTTTAAGACGTGAGCAAAAGAGAATAGAGGATGAATTAATGAATATCGAACAGGATGTTTGGGAACAATAATTCAGTATTAAATAAATAAAAAAGTCCGGAAATATTTCCGGACTTTTTTTATTTGTATGTGCATTATGTTACTTCAATGATCTTTATGTTTAGTTTGTTGTGGTTATCAGTGATGTTCCTGTACTGAAAGTCTTTTTTAATGTTCCACCACTGTATGTTCCTCCTGTGCAATATCCACCACCACTGGTTGTGCCGTAAGTAGTTCCTCCGGTATATGTACCACCGGTATAAATGTTATATGAAGTACTCTTGGCCATTAATGGCGATGCTATATGTAAATAATAACCAGCTCGTGGTGTAATGAAAGTGCCTATTTCGCTGCCTGATGAGTTTTGTACTCTAAAGTATGAACCTGCACTGGCAATTGCCGACGAACTTTTTATATTTACACCATATTGCGAACTGGAACTAATTGTTTCAAACATATTGGAAGAATAGCTGGCCCCCATAAATACACCACCATTTATAGTAACCGAACCGTTTACATCTATGTCCTCATTGGTTGAGTTTGCAGGACCAAATGACGCCAGAACACCACCTGTCATTAAAAATTTACCGTTTGAATCGATGGCATCACCACTCGTTGCGCTGGCTATTAATATACCACCTTTCATATAAATATAACTTCCATCATCCGATTCTGAGCCACCAGCAACTGCTCCTGCCGTGGCATTTAATGCATCATCACTGCCAATAATAGTAGTTACCCCTCCATTGAATGTAATTGTTAAACTTTCAACCCCTTCAACTGATGATTTAATATTAGTAGTTCCTCCATTAAATGTTGCTGATAGCTCTGAATGAATTGCATCGTCGGTTGACGAAATGGTTAATTTTCCATTATTAATACTGAATGCTCCGTCGCATACTATTGTTTTTGGGTGACAATAATCATACGTTGTTGATGAACCACCAGGACCGCTTGAACTTGACGTTGAGCTGGAAACTGTAAATTTTGCACCGGTTGTAGTTACTGTTACGTCAGGTGCACCAGTAGCCGAACCGATGGTTATCGCCAGGTTTGCTTTTAAACCTTTACCGCCGGTTCCGGAACTTGATGCAACAATAGTGCCACCTACAATAGATATATTCTGATCTGAGGTTATACAAGTTGCGTTATATGAGTCTTTAACTCCTGAACTGTTTGTATAAGTTGTTCCATTACCAGTTGTACTGATATTCAAACTACCGGCACTTATGGTTATATCCCTACTTGCCGATATTCCTTTACCACCTGCTCCCGTGGCTGTAATAGTTACTGATGCTCCATTAATATTTATTAGCGAATCGCCTTTAATTGCAGTGCAGTACGACATATCGTAGCCTGAACCTGAAACGGTTGATAATGCAGCACCTGAAGTGTTTATGGTAATATTTCCGCCGTTCAGGCTAATGATGCCTCCGGATTTAATTCCTTTACCCATATCGCCGCTTACGGTTAGATTTATAGAACCTCCTGTAATTGTAAAGGCACTATCGCACTTTATACATTTCGTATCGTAAACCGGGTTTGAGGCTGTAATTGTGCCACCATTTATTTCAATACTTCCTTGCTCACAATCCAGGCCATCGCCTGTTGCACTTGTTTGGACTGTTCCGTTGTTTATTTGTAATAATCCCTTTGCATGCAAAGCATCTTTTGCGGCTGAACTAATACTAATTTTAGGGCCACTAATAGCAATAGAATCGTCGCAGCAAATAGCATTCTTCGACAAACTGCTGATGTTTAGTGTACCATAGCCTACAAAGTTTACCATCCCTTCACTAAAAATAGTGCCTTTCTCATCTTCAGTTCCCGATGTGTATATCAGAGCATCGCACAAAGTGTTTGTAGTTCCTGCCATTACTAAGACAGATGCTGTTTTCTTTGATTGGATATTTAGAGCAGCCCCACTACTGTTGGTAATGCTGGCGTTTTGTAATTGAATTTCAAACTCCGAATCGCTGTATATTTTGAATCCACCGTTGGTAGTGCTTCCGGTAAGCCGGTAAACAATATTTTCGGTAGTCGATGAATTTACAGTAACATTAGCACCACTGCTACTTATAGTTACACCATTTGTGCTGTATGGATTGTCAATTATAACGCTTGTACCTGAGTAGCTAATTGTAACTATTTGTTCGGTTTTGTCGAAAACTAAATTGTTTAAATTGCTTATTATGTAGTTTTGAGTTGTTTTATTTGTGTTATGAATAATAATTTTGTTATCGCTGTCCGAAAATTTGATACTGTCTATTGCAGATACATATTTGAGAAATACAGAACCATCTAATTTGGTTATAAACAATTTATTTTTTGCTATTGCACCAGCAATTATGAGCAAACTCAATAGAATAATATAGTGATATTTTTTCATAGTTTTGATAATTTAATAGTTTGATTGTTAATACGGATAAAATACATACCCGCTTGTAGATAGCCAATAGATAGTTTGTTTTCGGTGCTATTTACATTATAGATGCCTACTAAATTACCAGCTGTATTGTAAATCATCAATTTTTGAGTCGATTCGTTTAAACCACTAAACTGAATGTATTCCGAAGCCGGATTCGGAAACATACAAATACTTATCGCTCCAGTTTGGCTCTCAATGCTAGTGAG
>JBLIZK010000193.1:0-7220 GCA_048859825.1 Paludibacter sp. | reverse complement strand
TTGTCCGCCCGCAAAAGTTGTCCGAAGTCGGAAGTCTGTCATAAGTAAATTGTCTGTCTATGTCGAAAAGCGGACAGTTCGTCAAAGATTTTTCAACTAACGAGTCTGTCTTTTTCCTTTTTTACTATGCCGCATAACATTTGTGTAACTTTAGTAGTGTGGAGTATATATCAAATTTATCTGAAAAGATTATAGTATTAAAATACTGTAAATCTGAATATTAAAAAAAATGATAAAAAACTCACTATGGCGTATATACTAAAAATAAAAATATCCTGATTTGTATATGTTTGATATTGAAAACTACATTTTTGAGTAGGCAAAGCCACGTAAATCCCATTGTTTTTTTTGCAATTATACAAATCAAATCAATGATATTCACACACTTAATGTATCCAACTATTCAAAAAAACGTTCAAATTTACACATTTAATTCTGAAACATACAGTTTCGAATGGAAAATGTAAATTTGATATCTAATCTAACTAAAAATCAAGTTTGTCAAGCGGATTTTTAATCTGATCTATTCCCCTTGTTGTTATGTGAGTGTAAATCTCAGTAGTTTTACTACTCTCATGTCCAAGTAAACTCTGTATATAACGTAAATCGGTGCCCGACTCAAGTAAATGCGTTGCAAAACTATGGCGCAGTGTGTGCACCGTTACATGCTTGTTTATTTTTGCCAGCTTAACCGCCTTTCTTAAAATATGGTTAATGGTCGTTTCTCCATATTTACCTCCATCATCACCTTCGAATAGCCAAACCTTGGGCTTGTAAATCATAAAGTATTCACGCAGTACCTCCAATGCTCTCTTACCTAAAAGGGTATACCTATCCTTGTTCCCTTTTGCTCCTTCAATCCGAATCTGCATACGGCCACTGTCTATATCCTTTACTTTTAAATTCATGGCTTCGCTAATGCGCAAGCCGCCGGAATAGATGGTAATCAAAACGGCTTTGTGCTTAATGTTTTGTGTAACTCGTATTAATCTGGCTACTTCATCCTCGCTCAACACAGCCGGCAAGTATTTCTCTCTGCGTGGCCTTTCTATCGTATAAATCTTACGTTGGCCGCCTAAAACACGTTCATAGTAAAACTTAATGGCATTTATTGACTGGTTCTGATACGATGTGGAGACCTTTCGTTCGGTCACAAGATAGCGTAAAAAATCAATAATTTTTTCGTCGTCAATTTCCGGTGCACTAATCGCAGGATAATAATTTATAAATTCTTCGAACATATCCATATACGATTTTACCGTATTTTCACTATAGCGTAACTCAGCTAATTTTTTCATATACTCATCCGGACACTTCAGGTAACCCGGATGCTTTGCCAAACGAGGTGCTCCTTTTGAACCCGATTTTTTATACACCCTGAACTCCAACTGAAATGAATGGGCAATTTTTTGCAATTCCTCCATACCATACTCGGTATAAGGCATTACCCAACAACTGTCGTCATTATTCCACCTGCATAAAGGTATTGATTTTAAAAGCGAAACAATATCTCTGTTAAACGACAGATATAATTTCAATTGCTTATTACTCTGATTGATGGCCAAAATTTCATCCTTTGAGTGCTGTGGAATCGTAATATCGTCAATTCGAATAGATTTATGTTCAGTTACCTGTACATCTCTATCGCTCAAATAATCCAGAATCAATCGTAAATTATTATTCCTGTTAGGTATTATCCACCTGTAGCTATTCTGTTCCCACCGCGCGTATCTGAACGACCGAATAAAATGAATATCTGTTTCGTTTTTGGGTATCTTTAAATAAATTGTGGAATTGGTATATTCAATCTCTATTTCGGATTTTACAGAGGTGTGAATTTTACTTGCTTTAAGTTCGGAAATAGAAGGTGCAATATTGTCAGATTGAGTTGAAACAGATAAATGGCTGGCAATCTGCGACTCTACAATTTGCTTTAATTCATTGGGTGAATCTGTTATTGTAGACTTTTGTTCTGCTCCAACTATCTCAATATCCGAAAATAGCTCTTTAAGATGCTGAAAAGCCTCTTTTGTATAAGGAATATGCCATGCACCCATGGTCCGGCTCCAACGGGAGTCGGAAATATGACGTAATTTTGCCACAGATTCCCGATTGTAGGGAAAATCAATTTTTATACGGGTTTGGCCGTTATGTGAAATCTTTTCAACTTTCATTCACTTTTCAGATAAATACTTTGATTAAAATGTGAATTCTTTAGTATTTTAGCACAAACCTACAAAAATTATTACAAATATCATTGATAAATACAATATTTTTAAGCTGAGCTTTGTTTGGGTTTTCAGTGAACAATTTCAGCCTGTTTATTATTGTAATAGCATACATTAATTCTTTGCCTTGTTTTCAGCATTAGAATACATTTTCGTATAATTCTGCCAATAAATTAAACAGTTTATTTAATAATAATCAGAAATATGAAAAAAAAAGCAGGTTTAAAAAGAATTAATTTGACAATTTGAAAAAAAATACAGAAATTTGGAGAATGAAATGATCAGATGTTTAAAAATAAAACAGCATTAATGCCGATTCATTATTAACAAGCAGGATTTATGGAAGTAGAAAAAAGAAAAATCGAACTTGAAAAAAAAGACAACGAAATTGTTTTTTCAAAATCAATTAAAGCGGGGAAGAGAATCTATTATCTTGACGTAAAAAAGAGTAGAAACGAAGATATGTTTCTTGCGATTACTGAAAGCAAAAAGAAGGTTACAGGGCAGGACGACGACATTCAGGTATCGTACGAAAAGCACAAAATATTCCTTTACAAAGAGGATTTCGATAAATTTGTAGAAGGCCTGGAAGAAGTAATCGGTTTTATTAAAAAAGAGCAGGGCGAAGCGGTTCAGCGAGGTACACAGTCAGTAGAATCGGAACAAAAAACCGAACCGAATGGTGAAACCAAACCCAAAAGTTTTTTCGACCGGTTTAAATTATAACAAACACCTTACTGATGAAATCCTTTGCCAGCGATAATTATTCAGGTATTCACCCAAAAATACTTGAAGCCCTGCAACATGCCAATAATGCACACCAAATAGCCTACGGCGACGACTATTACAGCAACTTAGCACGCGAAAAATTCGGCCAGCTTTTTGGTAATGTAAAAGTTCTTTTTGCTTTTAACGGAACCGGCGCAAATGTAATTTCGCTAAAATGCAGCACATTGCCATTCGAATCGGTTGTATGTACCCATACAGCTCATATAGCTGTTGACGAGTGCGGTGCCCCCACCCAAAGTATAGGGACAAGTTTACTTACCGTAACCAGCTCCGATGGTAAAATTACTCCCGAACATATAAAACCATTTTTGAGCCGTAAAGGCATTGTACATCACACACAAGCACGCGTTATATCTGTAAGCCAAAGTACAGAACTCGGCACTGTATACACGGTAGACGAATTAAAAGAATTGTGTGATTTTGCTCATAAAAATGATATGTATGTACACATGGACGGAGCCCGGATAGCCAATGCTGTGGCTGCATTGAATTGTGATGTAAAGGACATCACCGTTAATGCCGGTATTGACATTATGAGTTTCGGAGGGACTAAAAACGGATTAATGATAGGCGAAGCTGTGCTGATATTCAATGATGAACTGAAAAAACATGCTGATTTTTATCAAAAACAAAGTGCCCAGCTGTTTTCCAAAAACCGATTTATTGCCGCACAGTTTATAGCGCTGCTCACCGATAATTTATGGCTCAACATGGCATCGCATGCTAATAAAATGGCGCAACTACTCCGAAACGAAACAGCAAAAATTGAGGGAGTGCGTTTTACACAACCTACTGATGCCAATGCGGTATTTGCTATAATTCCCGAAAAAGCGATAGCACCTTTACAGGAAAAATTCAGATTTTATACGTGGGATGAGTCCAGCTCGGAGCTGAGATGGATGTGCTCATTTGACACAACTGAACAGGAAGTTTACGAATTTGCAAACTTCCTGCGTACGTTATGTAGCTAGTTATCGCTGAAACTTCACATACCTGGGCACTGACGGTGTATATTCATCGTTATCCCATAGTGAACTGGTAATCATTAAGTCGGCACTGTATCGGTTGCACGCAATGGGCACATTGTGCACTCTGCACTGACGCAAAAGCATCTGTATATCTGCCTCGTGGGGTTGTGCATTTAAATCGTCGATCAGAAAGATAGCCAGATTGATTTGTTTGCGTACTACCAATGCTGCTATTTCGGCATCGCCCCCCAGCGGACCGGAATTCATGCAGGTAATGTCAGCCTCAATGCCTTTTTCCTTAAATGCATTTGCAATTAAACTACCCGTTGTACCGGTGCATATCAGTTTATGTTTCGACAGTAATTCTGCATTGTACAACGACCACTCTACCATATCGGCTTTGCGATTGTCATGTGCTACCAATGCAATTGTAAGTTGTTTTGAAGTACTCATATTTCTTTATTATTAAATTCTATTCGTTCAGTAATTATCCTAATTTACTCATAAATCGTTCTATATCCACCACAAATCGCTCGTGTACAGCTTCACCCACAAGATCTCCCCGGCTATCAGTTACTTTTATTGAAAAAGCGTATCGTCGTCCTTCGCTTTCGGTAAGTTCGGCCACACACTTCAGCTGCTCGCCAATTTTGCTGGCTTTCAGATGCTTTACAGTTATTGAAGTACCCACACTTGATGCTCCATCGGGCAATTCAATTAGTTGCATAGCTGTATTTTCCATAAAAGCTACCAACGATGGTGTAGAAAACACCGGCAATAATCCTGAGCCCACTTGTTGGGCAGTAAGTTCAGCGCTAACAACAAGTTGTTGTTCCAATACATTTTTCATGTGTTTAATTCTTATTTTTTGATTTTAATTTCAACTTCTCATTTTTTAACCACAACATATAGGTATTCAATTCTTCTTTTATTTCGGGGGCCAATACATATAAACCAATGATATTAGGTACTGCCATAGCTAATACCAACATATCCGAAAAATCGACCAAAGCACTTAAACTCAGCACTGAACCCAGTACGGTTACCATTAAATATATCATTTGATAAAATCGGGTTGCTACCATGCGGGAGCCAAAATATTTTTGCGAAGCATCGCCAACTAAAAAATCGAAACTTTTTACACCATAATACGACCACGAAATAATTGTTGTATAAGCAAAAAGGATAATTGTGGGAAGTAATAAGTACGAAAACCAGGGCGACACGGTGGCAAATGCTTCGGAGGTAAGCTGTGTGCCCGTTAAATTATCGGGGTTGTAATAAAATCCCGAGGTAATAATTACCAATGCAGTTAAGGTACATATTACCACTGTATCGATAAAAGGTTCGAGCAGAGCAACTATACCTTCGGTAACGGGTTTTTCGGTACGCACAGTGGAGTGTGCTATGGCAGCCGAACCAATACCAGCTTCGTTCGAGAATGCAGCCCTGCGGAATCCGATAATCATCACGCCTATAAACCCACCTTTTGCAGCATCGGCATTAAAAGCTCCATTAAAAATATGTACTACAGCATTGTCCAGTTGCTGATAATTTACCCCTATTACAATTAAACATGAAAGGATGTAAAGTATAGCCATTATCGGAAATAGTTTATCGTTTACACGAGCGATACCTTTTATACCACCCAGAATAACAACACCCACCAAAATTGCAGTAATAAGGCCGAGCCATAACTGATATCCATCCAGTGATGGAAACGAAACAATGGTTTGAGCAATAAGCTGATTGGACTGAAACATATTTCCAATACCAAATGCTCCTATAGTAGCAAATATGGCAAATGTATAAGCCAGCACTTTGCCTGTTTTTTTCCATCCTTTTTTTGCAAAACCCTGACTTAAATAGTACATCGGACCACCCGAAACATTGTTGTCGTTGTCCACTTTGCGGTATTTTACTCCCAGTGTACACTCGGCAAACTTTGTGGTCATGCCTAATAAACCGGCCACTATAATCCAGAATGTGGCTCCGGGGCCTCCCAGCGATATGGCGATGGCAACACCCGCAATATTTCCCAAACCTACGGTAGAAGCTGTGGCTGTAGCTATCGCCTGAAAATGCGATATTTCGCCTGTATGTCCGTCTTTATCGTACTTGCCACGTACTAAGTCGATGGCATGACCAAATGCTCTGAGATTAATAAATTTGAAGTAAAAACTAAAAAAAACGGCTCCGGCTATTAACCACAGAACGATAAATGGCACTTTTACTCCCAGATTAAGCCCTACAGCCGCAAATAAATCAAAGAAAAGCACTTTGTCTAAAAAACTAATTAGTGGATTGAAAATGTTGTTCACAATTTTATCCACTTCGGAGGTTTGTGCACATAATGGCAGCACAATCACAATAAACAGCAGGAGTACGAGGGTTCTCTTCATTTTACAGGATGTTTTTAATTACTTCTTCGAGTTTACGGGCTTCATTGTTCCAACTTAATTCTGAGGCAACACGGGCAAAATGCGATGTATCAAATCCTGAATTCAGAAAATCCATTATTTGCGATGCCAATTGTTGAGGTCTGTAATCGTCCACCAGTATGCCTGTATTGTATTTTTGAACAATGTTTTTGATTTCGGGAAAGGGTGTGGCTACTACAGGAACACCGGCTTGCAGATAATCGAAAATACGATTGGGAAGTGCGTAGTAATAACTCATTCCCATATTTTCGAGCAAACACAAACCCAGTTGTGCACTTACAGTATAAGTATATAATTCCGTAGCAGGTATACGTCCTAAAAATACCACATTCTCCGTTACTCCCAATGAAGCTACCCGCTGTTTTAATTCGCTTTCGATATCGCCACTACCAATTATTACCAACATACAATGGGGTAAAAACGGCATAGCATCAATTATCCATTCTAAGCCCCTACCCTTGTTTAGTGCTCCCTGATAAAGTAGTATACTTTTGTTTGCATAATGCAGTGCCGGTGCTACCACTTTTTTATTTTCGGGTATATTCCGTACCACCTGCATTCTGATACCGTATTTTGAGGCGTAGTAATCCGCTATGGAATCGCATACAGTTACGGAATACTTCAAGCGGGGGAAAATAAGATTTTCGATGGTTTGCCACACGCTCTTTACAGCCCTGCGCTGTTGCAATTCAGGCACTTCAGGAAATAGTTCATGGGCATCAAAAATCAGTAGTTTGCGTCGTATTATTGAGGCAAGAAATGCTGCAGGCAATGTATCGGTATCGTTGGCTAAT
>JBLIZK010000192.1:0-2505 GCA_048859825.1 Paludibacter sp. | reverse complement strand
GTAGGAGCATCAGCTGGTTCTACAGCGGGAGGAATCAAAGTGGTAAGGGTTTTAATTGTGTTTCGTTATATGTATTTGGAATTCAAACGTTTTGTGCATCCTAATGCAATACTTCCATTGCGACTAAACGAACACTCATTAGCCGAAAACGTTGTGGCCCGGGTGTTGGCATTTGTGTTTTTATATTTTGCCATTGTTTTGTTTGGTTCGGCAGTTTTGAGCTTGAACAACATGGGTTTTGTTGAATCCTTCTCGGGTATGGTTACCTGTATCAGCGATGTGGGCCCGGGTTTGGGTTCGATAGGGCCTGCATACAATTTTTCGCATCTGAACGATTTCTCAAAATGGTTTCTGTCTGTTATAATGATGGTGGGCCGTTTGGAAATATTTACAGTACTCCTGGTGTTTACACCTGTATTTTGGCGCAAATAAAAAGCTTGGGGCTTTGCATTTTATTTTTTATCTTTGATGCTGATAAATCATTGCATATGTCGCCACTCATAAAAAATATACTCTTTGGTATTGGTGCTTTTTCGTTTTTCACCGGTATAGCTGTACTTCTTAAAATTTATACAAATTATAAACCTGTAGAGCCGGCTTTGTTTGGTTTACTTACTAATAGCGATTTAATGTTGGGTGTGGTAGTTGCTTTTGCAGTAACTTTTGCGCATATTCGTCGTCAACGTCAAAAAAAATAAGTAAGTGAAGGAACTCATCGATTATATTATTAGCTTCCTTTTAGGAGTCGATTCTGTCGCTTCTACCGGTTTGAAAATTGGCTATACAGCCGATTTCAGGGAGTTCGACAACTTCGACGTGGTAATAAAATCGTCCGGTTTTTTCGATTTTAATAATTACGGAAAGCCTGAATCATTGCCTGTGTTGCCATTAAAAATCTGGGACGAAACTCCTATACTTTATGGTGAACCTTATGTGGAAACAATCGGGAATACGCTTGTATTGCATGCCGACATTGTTGCGGGAACGTATTTTCTGATAGCACGTTACGAGGAAATGATACGGAAAAATATTCGGGATATTCACGGACGGTTCCCGGGCAAAGAGTCATTGCCCTACAGAGCAGGTTTTATTGACAGGCCAATTATTGAAGAATGGGGACAACAACTACGGGTGTTGCTTCGCTCACAAGGACACGAAATTGCTGACCCGCCACGCAAGATTAATAAAATATACCTCACACACGATGTGGACAATCTGGAGCATTTCCGAAATGTAAGGGGCGTAATTGGTGGTTTAATACATGGCATTAAAAGACCAAAAGAGGGACAGCGTGCGCTAAGGAGTTTCTTTGGCCGTTTGGTGGATGACCCCTGGTATACTTTCCCGTTTTTATTCCGTATTAACAACGAATTGCGCAAAACGGTTGGGTACCACAGAGCCGAAACTATCGTATTTGTACGCTCAATGGGTGCCAGATACAAAGAGGATAAACCCTTCCCGAATTTGAATTTACCTGATTATAAGTATTTTTTACGGTATTGCCGGCGTAAATCGGTTACTATTGGTTTACATTGTAGCTATGAATGTGGTGTTAAACCCTCATTAATAATGAACGAAAAGAATCGTCTGGAAAAGGCTGTTCACAATACTGTATTGTACAACCGCAATCATTTTATGAATTGCCGCGAACCGAGAGATATGCTTGAGCTTATAAAAGCCGGTATAACCGATGATTTTAGTTTGGGATATGCCGATATGGCTGGTTTTCGGTTAGGTACCTGCAAACCGGTAAGGTATATAAATCCGGAAACCAGGCAGTTAACAGACTTACGCTTACACTCGTTAAATATAATGGATCGTACACTTAGCGACAAACGATATATGTATATGAATTCGTTTGATGCTATGCAATATTGTACGCAGTTGATAAATAATGTTGAGCAATACAATGGCGAAATTACCTTGTTGTGGCACAATAATCTGGTGGAAAAAACGCCCAATTCGTACCACCGGAATTTATATGCAGGCTTACTGAAAATTTTACAGGAAAAAGCATGAAACGCATTGTTATTCTGGCAACTAACGATTTCGCAACCGACCAAAGGGTGCTAAAGTCTGCTGGTGTTTTCAGTCGGAATAATTTTGATGTAGTTTTAGCCGGACGAATCAAACGTGGTGTCCGGGAGCCCTCGTTGCCATATCCGGCTACACTTTTTCGGCTTTTTTTTCAGTCGTCGGCTTTTTTTTATGCCGAGTATAATATTCGGGCATTTTTGTTTTTAGTATTTGCAAAATACAGCCATATATTAGCCAACGATACCGATACATTGCCTGCAGCATTTCTTGCCTCAAAAATACGACGAAAATTGCTGATTTTTGATGCCCATGAACTGTTTCCTGAAGTGCCTGAATTACATCAGCGCAGAGCTATAAAAAGCGTGTGGCAAACCATCGAAAATCTTATTTTCCCCCGCTTGAAGTACTCCGTAACTGTATGCGATTCCATAGCGGATTACTACGCCGCAAAATACGGTATCAGAATGC
>JBLIZK010000191.1:0-4187 GCA_048859825.1 Paludibacter sp. | reverse complement strand
TACCTTTGATAGTAATTCCAGCGCCGGATTGTTTTTTCGACGGTAACGTTGTTTTACTACCACAATTTCGTTCAGAGTGCGCACCTCGGGCGAAAGTTTTACTTGAATATTTTCCGATTCAAGTTTAATGAACTCGGTTTTATAACCCACGAGCGAAATGCGCAGTGTGGTACCTTTGCTAAACAATGAACTCAGGGTCAGGTTAAATTTTCCTTCGGGATTGGTGCTTGTGCCCTGATTGGTATCCACACAATATACGGTGGCATACATCAGTGGCTCATTGGTTTCTTTGTCGGTAACAGTGCCGGTAATTGCCACTTTATGTTCTTCGGCAAATGCATGGCTCTGAGCAGCCAGCATTAAAAATGCCAGCAAAAATGCATAATATTTTTTCAATGATAAATGTGTGTGGTAGGCGATCAATGCTTCGCAGCAATGCTCATTTAAATTGTATTTTTTAGTTTTTTAAATACCCAATATTTCTGTAGCGGATAGTTGCAACCGATCGATACAGCCAAATCGATGGCAATGCGGACAATTTTATAGTCGATGCCCGATAGTCCGACGAATAAATATGTGCCAAGCGATTTTAATGTAAAACTATTGATTACCATTACTGCAAACTTTAGCATTTGCATACGTACTGCTGAGTTATAGGCCTGTTTTTTCGAAAAAAATGTCCATTGGCGGTTAATGTAAAAGTTGACAAACGCACCTACTATACCTCCGGCTATTATGGTAAGTGTGTAGTGTATGCCAAACACTTCGGTAAGGAAAACCATTACGCCATAGTCAACCATACCGCCCACGAATGCCGATAATTGTGCTTTTGAAAAAACCCAGGCTGAACGAAAAAAGTTTTTATTACTGTTTAATACTTTTATTTCTGTCTGCATCGTCCGATAATCGTAGTATTTTTTTTGTATCAATCAAATCAACTATCAGCAATATCATAGTTGCCAATATTGAAAACACTGTTACTGAACCCGGTAAAAAAACTTCGGCAACCAGAATAAGCGAAATAATTATACGCACTTCGGTAGGACCTAATATCCCTGAATCAATACTGTATTTCCCTGAAACCAGGTAACGTATTAACGCCAGTATCATTTGCCAGCCGTACAACACTACAAATGCAAAACCAACCATTTTGTATGGTTCGCCTATGTACATCGTAAACCCGAAACCGAGTAAAATTATACCAAGCCAATCCACAATAATATCCAGTGCAAAACCATAGTTTTTACGTGGTTTGTTACGGTAATAGGCCAATCGCCCGTCGAGCGAATCGCCAAACCAACTGATGGCAAAACCTGCTACTCCCAGTAGCAACAATGCAGGCTCTACGTACCTGGCCAACACAAACGAGGCAAAAACCAGAACATTTCCCAAAAATCCGGTAAAAGTAAGCAGGTCCGAAGTGACCCATTGTGGCATTATCTGCACCAGGTATGCCAGCGCCTCCTGTTCCTGTTTGCGTAAAATATTGGTGCGTTTACGGTCGGTAGCTATTAATTCTTTGCTTCTATGCATGGTTTCTTTCTAAACTTTTGTAACACTAATCATATTTTTATCCTCCTGTTCTTATATATCGATGTTTTTTGAATATACGTTTTTAAATACCATTACGGTAGTCTTTGGGCGACATACCGGTAAGGCGCTTGAAAAACTTTCCGTAGAATGACTGATTCGGGAAAGTAAGTAAATCGCTGATTTGCTGAATAGTTAAATTGGTTGATAATAAAAGAGCTTTCGACTCCAGTACTATACGTCGGTCAATCCATTCACTGGCCGTACAACCGGATGTTTCGCGCACCACTTTTGAAAGGTATTTGGGGTTAAACGACATTTGCGTAGCATAATACTCAACGTTGCGGTGTTTTGCAAAATGAATGTTTATCAGTTGTAAAAACTCATCCAATATCATTTCCTGCTTTGTTAATGGCATTTCAACTGTTTTTTTTTCGTATTCATAACCCATTTTAAGCGAAAGCGCTTTCATTAAATGTGTTATAATCTCTATTCGATGCGGGTTTTCAACAGCTCTGACTGTATTTTGAAGCATCTGAAAGAACGATAATAAAGAGTTCAGATTATCCTGCGATACAGAACTATAGGGTTTTTGCTTCAGCAGTTTTACCAATGAGTGCGAACCATTATGAATAAAATGAAGCGCTTCGCTGCTGAAATGCTGCGAAATAACGATAAAATTACCATCAAAGTCGCTGCTTAACTCTTCCATCTCCAATATTTGACCGGGTAAAACCACAAAAATAAACGGACCGTTAGCCTCATACTGTTTCAGGTTTACTGTTCCCTTCATATAGCCTTTTTTGCATAGAATACCTGCAAATACATTTACTTTAAAGGGTTTGTTCAGGCAGGGCGAAATGCCGGGATTTTCTATTAATACAAAATCGTCGCCTATGGAATCTCTTCTGAAGTTATCGTTTTCGGCAGCCCAATTGAAGAACTCTGTTACATTTTTGTTATTCATATGTTTCAATTATGCTACAAAATTAGATTGAAATATCATATATAAATCTACTATATTACCTAATGACCAAAATAAGAGTTTGTTTTAGTAATATTTAATTATAAAATATTACTAAAATGCACAATTTGTAAATGTAAAATTACAGGGAATAATTGGCTGGCAAACGAAGTATAATACTGAGACAGAAAAAGTGAATGCTGAAGTGTCGGATTTGGCTACTCAACTGAAAACCTGTTATGAGGTAAACCAGGTTTTGAATTCGGAAACGCGGGCTTTGCTTACAATTATTTTTTCGGGAGCCGATACAAAAAGATTGATGGAGACTTTGCTGCCAAACCACACTGAAATATCTTTTATAGCCTTACGTGCCACAATAAACTGTCGGTTTGCACGAAAAAACTGCTGCGGATCGAGTTGTGAGGCAATGTCTTCGAGGCTGGTGTCCAGATGATACATTTGTTCTTCTGACATAATGGTAACCATTTTGTTTTCGGTGTAAAAAAAGTCGATTTTGCTCACCTGTAATGGTATAAATTTATCTTTGTACGGAATCAGAAAACCGGATTTGTAACTTTTATTGTTTACTTTAAAGTTGGCTATAAGCTTTGTTATTAATTCATTGTTAACGTGTTCGTTGTTGGCTGTTAGTGTGCGTAGTTTATTGAGTGCACGTTCCAGATTTTTCTGGTTAATGGGTTTTAATAAATAATCGATGCTGTTTACTTCGAAAGCTTTGAGGGCATATTCGTCGTAAGCAGTAGTAAATATAATGGGGCAATTTATTGTAATCTCGTCGAAAATGGCAAACGATGCTCCATCGGCCAGGTGAATATCAAGGAACAATACATCGGGCTGTGGGTTCGACCGAAACCAGTCAATGGTTTCTTCCACGCTCTGAAGTACAGTCAAAATCTGAATATCATCAGCAAGTTGCTGTAATATCCGTTGTAAGTTCTGCGAAGCAATTAGTTCGTCTTCTACTATAAGAGCTTTCATAATCGTCGTTGTTTATTTTGTTGTAGTCTTCTTCATCAATTAATGGTACCTCCACGCTAAAAATATCGGTTACGCCAATTTCAATTTTTTTCCGAAGGAGTAATTCATAACGCTGTGCCAGATTTGCCAACCCGATACCTTCGCCTTTCTCGGCTTCCTTTTTGGCTTGTATTACATTCGAGAAAAGAATTGAATTATTAGCAGTTGTTTCTATATGTATGGTAAGCGGGTGTTTATTGCTGATAACATTGTGTTTAATAGCGTTTTCGAACAGCAATTGTAAGCTTATGGGTAATATATATTTGTGCTTGTATTTATCGTCAATGCTATATTCTACCTGAATGTTTTCGCCATAGCGTATTTGCATTAAATGTGCGTACGAGTCCACAAATTCAAGCTCTTCGGTAAGTGTTACTATTTTTTTATTGCCAATGGAATACCTGAATACCTGCGACAAGTGTTGCATATAGGTGTGTGCTCTTTCGGGGTCGATGCCGATAAGACCATCAAGGGTATTGAGTGAGTTGAAGAGGAAATGTGGGTCCACCTGATTTTTAAGTGATTCGTACCGAATACGGAGGTTCTCGCCTTTCAGACGTTCATTTTCAAGTAAAGTACGTTGTTGCTCACTTACCGACGAGAGTAAAAATGTTGACAACAATACGATTAGTACTAAAAGCAGATCTTTAATCAG
>JBLIZK010000190.1:0-3464 GCA_048859825.1 Paludibacter sp. | reverse complement strand
GTTTTATTGTTGTGAAAATAGTGGGAGAGCTTACTAATAAGCCTCCCACTAGTTTATATAAATCTTGTTTTATTCAATTGTTGAATAAGCAATTAGCGAATGAAAAGCAATTCGCGGTATTTAGGTAATGTCCACATTTCGTCGTCAACAATTAATTCCAATTTATCCACATTGTAACGGATTATATCGAAGAATGGAACAACTTTTTCGCGATATGCTACTGCTTTATCATACTCATGTTCAATTTTATTTGCCTGACGACGGGTATCAACCATATCATCAACAGCATTTTTAATGGTAGCAATGCGTTCACCAATTTCAGTAATCAACTGACTGTTTAATTTATTTAAACTTTCAGCTTTATCGGCTGGGAAAGTTGCTTTAATTTTATATACATTATCAAGCAACAGACTTTGGTAACGGGTAGCAACCGGAATAATGTGATTCAGCGTTAAATCGCCTAACACACGGGCTTCAATCTGAATCCATTTTGTATAAGTTTCCCATTTCACTTCGTTACGTGCTTCCAGTTCTTTTTCGGTCAATACACCCATTGATTCGAACAACTTAACTGAACTTTCGCTGGTATATGCTTTGTAAATTTCAGGTACACTGGTTTCGCAGTCCAAACCACGTTTTGCAGCTTCCACTTTCCAAGCATCGCTGTAACCATTACCATCGAAACGGATAGCTTTAGAAGCTTTGATATACGATTTGATAACTTCGAAAATCGCTTTTTCTTTGGTTGCACCGGCAGCCATTTTTGCATCCACTTCAGCTTTGAACTCAAATAATTGAGCAGCAACTGCTGTATTTAACGTAGCCATTGCCGATGAACAGTTAGCGGAAGAACCTACTGCACGGAACTCAAAACGGTTACCTGTAAATGCAAATGGAGAAGTACGGTTACGGTCAGTATTGTCAAGGAATACCTCAGGGATATGAGGAATATTCATGTTCAGTTTCTTTTTGTCGTCGATAATAATTGCCTCATCGCTTGAGCTGTTTTCAATTTTATCGCGTACTGCTGTCAACTGTGAGCCACGCAATGCCGATACAATTGCAGGAGGTGCTTCGTTAGCTCCCAAACGGTGTGCGTTCTGAGCTGTCATAATCGACGCTTTCAACAAAGCATTGTGTTTGTGTACAGCCATCAAAGTAGTAGTGATGAATGTAATAAACTGCAGGTTTTCTTCTGCTGTTTTTCCGGGGGCATAAAGCACTACACCGGTATCGGTACCAAGCGACCAGTTATTGTGTTTACCCGAACCGTTTACACCTGCGAACGGTTTTTCGTGCAACAATA
This sequence comes from Paludibacter sp., assembly GCA_048859825.1. Lineage (GTDB taxonomy): Bacteria > Bacteroidota > Bacteroidia > Bacteroidales > Paludibacteraceae > Paludibacter. The sequence goes on along the minus strand of JBLIZK010000190.1, from coordinate 2,158 downwards.
CACGGAAACCATGACGACGGGCAACACGTTTCATAATAGACATCATCAATAAGTTTTGGTCAACAGCTAAGTTACACTCGCCATAAATCGGAGCCAACTCAAACTGATTTGGAGCTACCTCATTGTGACGGGTTTTAGCAGGGATACCGTATTTATAGGCTTCGAATTCAATATCTTTCATGTAAGCAGCCACACGGGTAGGAACTGCACCAAAATAATGGTCTTCCAACTGTTGGTTTTTAGCCGATTCGTGGCCAAGCAAGGTACGACCTGTCAACATTAAATCCGGACGTGTAGCGTACAAACCTTCGTCAACTAAGAAATACTCCTGTTCCCAACCTAAAAACGCATTTACCTTTTTTACATTCGGGTCAAACAACTGACAAACAGCCGTTGCAGCTTTATCAACTGCAGCCAATGCTTTTTTAAGCGGTGCTTTCAAGTCGAGCGATTCGCCGGTATACGAGAAGAAAATTGTTGGAATAACCAATGTATCGTCAACCACAAAAGCAGGTGAAGCCGGATCCCATGCAGTATAACCACGCGCTTCGAACGTGCTGCGGATACCACCATTTGGGAAAGATGAAGCATCCGGCTCTTGTTGTGCCAACAGTTTACCGGAGAAATCTTCGATAATAGCTTCGCCAGGTCCGCCAACGTAGTCAATAAACGAATCGTGTTTTTCGGCTGTTCCATCAGTCAATGGTTGAAACCAGTGTGTATAGTGAGTTGCACCTAAATCGGTTGCCCAGTTTTTCATTCCCGAAGCAATTTGATTCGCAAGTGCCAAATCGAGTGGTGCACTTTGATTAATTACACCTTTCAGTGCCTTGAGGGTGTCTTTTGATAAATATTTCGACATGGCCACACTATTAAAAACATACTTTCCGTAATAATCGGAAGTGTACTTCTCAGGTGCCGAAACGCACAAAGCTTTTTTCTTGAAAGCTTCTTCTACCGCTTTAAATCTTAACGTTGACATAATTGTTTGAATTTAATTACTTATTATTTATTATTTTTTCTTTTTATACCTAATTGCTTACTATGTGTAGTAAATTCTTTGCAAAATTAATTAAAATGTAAGTTACTACCAATCAATACGAGCGTAATTATAGTTAATTTCACATGTAATTTCATATTGAAAGCAAATGTGCTTTTTTAGTTTCAATATATCATAAATACATATATAATTATTACATATTATCAGCTTTGTTACGAACAGACTATTTCATCGCGAAGTAGTCTGCCCTAAACAATAAAACTAAAAAACACACGATCGGTTTCCAGCAAGTTCAACTCCCGTTTTATTAGTGTTGAAAAATTAGTACTGTAGACCGGTGATATTTTATTTAATCTTCGCCACAAAGATAATCATATATATTATATAAATCAAATTATTTTAATCTTTTTGCTATATATTTATGTATTTAACTATCTAAATGCACGTTTTTGTCAAATTAAAATAGAAAATAGACACAAAATATCTCATAATTTCTAATCAATCAACAAATAAAAAGGAATTGAATTCTGTTCAGGCATACTAAAATTTCAATCTGCTTTCATTACTTTTGCATACTTGTATTTTTTCAAGCTAAACACTAAATATGCACAAAAAATCACAGCCCGGCTTGGGTAAACTATATTTCAAAGACACTTCGTTTGTAAATTTAATGAAACATCGGATTTACAATGTATTATTGTATGCAAGTAAGTACGATGTTTTTGTACTCGAAGAAGACGGACGCATCGACGAACAATTATTTAACGAGTATACAGCTTTGAACTTACGCTTTCCGCCCAGGTTTACACTTGTATCGTCGGAAGAGGAAGCAAACAATCTATTGAAGGAACGTTCTTTCGAGTTAATAATCTCAATGCCGAGCGGCGACAGCATTAATCCTTTTAACTGGGCGAAAGGTATCAAAAACAAATTACCACATGTTCCAATTGTGGTGCTTACCCCCTTTTCACGCTCTGTATCAGAGCGTATCGCTAACGAAGATTTATCAGCAATTGATTACGTTTTCAGTTGGCTGGGTAATTCCGATTTATTGTTAGCCATAATTAAGCTCGTGGAAGACAGCATGAACGTAAAAGAAGATGTGGAATCGGTTGGTGTTCAAACCATCCTTTTTGTCGAAGACTCTATTCATTTTTA
>JBLIZK010000189.1:0-2841 GCA_048859825.1 Paludibacter sp. | reverse complement strand
AATCCACTGCTTCCCGAAGGAAAATGGGATTGGTTCTGTCTGGACAATGTGTTGTATCACGGTTACAATCTAACCATAATTTGGGACAAAAACGGTGATAAATACCATCAGGGAAAAGGATTACGCGTATTCGTAAATGGAAAAGAGGTTGGTTCAACTCCAGCATTGGAAAAACTGCTGATAAAAGACGTATTGAAATGAAAAAATACATTTCGCTACTACTTATTTTACTGATATCAGTGCTGACTCAAGCCACTGAGGTCAATAAAACAGGTCCCACATCATCCACTCTTTACTTAAAGTCCCCTTTGGGGGATTCTGGGGTCTGGATTGGCGCTATCCGTGCCGACTCAGCCCGCATCCCTACCGGAAAACGATTTTTGAGTTGGGAAATGGGCACACCCGAATACAAAGCTATCTGGAAAAACATCAATCCTCTTTCAAAGAAAAGCATTTTGTTGCGCAAAGGCTTTATTGCCAAAAAGGAAATTAAAGAGGCTGTAGTAAGCATTTGTGGATTGGGTCATTACGAACTCACTGTTAATGGAAAAAAAGTGGGCGATGGCGAATTTGCACCTTACTGGAGCGATTATGACAAAACCATCTACTACAATACTTTTGATATTACTTCCTTCTTAAAAAAAGGAGAAAACGTATTCGGTGTATTGCTCGGCAATGGCTTTTTCAATACACAGGGCGGTCGCTATAGCAAGTTGAAAGTGTCGTTTGGTGCCCCTACACTGCTTTTCAGAACCATTATTCGATATACGGATAATACTTCCGAAGAAATCATTTCGGACAAAAGCTGGAGATATGCATTCAGCCCCATTACCTTTAACGATATTTACGGTGGTGAAGATTACGATGCCCGTCTGGAGCAAAAAGGCTGGGACAAGCCCGGATTTAATGATAGTACATGGAAACCGGTTGTTATTCAGGAGAATCCAAAAGGAAAACTGTCACCTCAAAAAGGCTATCCCATAAAAATCATGGAACAGTTGCCATTCAAATCGGTAAAAAAACTCAGCAAAGCCGAGTGCGACAGCTCATCCATTCGTTCTAAACGCAGGGTTGATTATTCGGCTATGGTGTTCGATATGGCACAGAACCTGGCAGGTTTTCCTCAAATAACCGTCAGCGGTAAACGAGGCGCTACCATTACCCTTTTTGTTGGCGAAACAGTTTTTCCTGTAGGAGTGGTAGACCAGCGGCAAACGGGCCGCCCGCATTATTACAGCTATGTACTGAAAGGTACTGGCGACGAAACCTGGCATCCACGTTTTTCATATTACGGTTTTAGGTACATTCAGGTAGAAGGTGCCGTGTTAAAGGGTGAAAAGAATCCACGGAAACTGGCTGTACTAAAAGATATAAAATCCTGTTTTGTATATAATTCAGCACCACAAATTTCAAGCTTTGAGTGTTCCAACGAATTGTTTAACAAAACACATGTATTGATTCAAAAAGCGATACAGAGCAATATGCAGGGCGTGTTTACCGACTGTCCACAACGCGAGAAACTGGGTTGGATAGAACAATTGCACCTGAATGGACCGGTGCTGTTGTACAATTACGAATTAAAAGATTTCATGCCAAAAATTATGCAGGATTTGGTGGATGCACAGCAGCCAGACGGTTCAGTTTCGTCCATTGCTCCCATGTATAATATTTTTGGTAATAACAAAGGCTTTGATGAGTTTGGAGTGTCGCCGGAATGGGGAAGTTCCATCCTGATAATGCCCTGGATGTATTATGAGTTTTACGGAGATTCGTCGTTGATTGTGAACAACTATCAACCTATGCGTCGCTGGGTGGATTATTTAACATCGCGTGCCCAAAATCATATTCTTTCGTTTGGACTAGGCGATTGGTACGATTATGGTGACTTTAAAGCCGGATATTCGCGTAATACGCCTGTGCCTTTTGTGGCAACCGCTTACTATTTCTATGCATTGAAATATCTTGTGAAATCGGCCGAAATGGTGGGAAATACATACGATGCAGCTCATTATGCAGCTTTGGCCAACGAAGTTCGGAAAACACTGAATACCAAATTCTTTAATTCCGCAACCAAACAATATGCCAACGGAAGCCAAACAGCCAATGCTATGGCCATTTATATGGCAATTGTTGAGCCTGAATACAAAAAAGCAGTATTGGATAATTTAGTAAAAGACATCAAAGCGCACGGCAATCGCCTCACTACAGGCGACATAGGCAACCGTTATTTATTTCAAACATTGGCTGCAAATGGATTAAATGAGTTAATGTACAAAATGTTTAATCACGAAGAAGCGCCGGGTTGCGGGTTTCAATTGAAATATGGTGCAACCAGCCTTACAGAGCAATGGGATCCCCGCAAGGGCGCATCGTGGAATCATTTTATGCTGGGTCAAATTGACGAATGGTTTTTTGCGTCATTAGCCGGCATACAAACCGACCCAAAACGACCGGGTATGCAACACATTATCATTAAACCAGAAATAGTAGGTGACATACACTATGTAAAAGCATCTACCGAATCAATATATGGTAAAATAACTGTTAACTGGAAGCTGAATGGGAACACATTTATATTGGATGTTAATATACCTTTGAATACTACAGCTGATGTATATTTACCGGGTAGTGCTACATCTAAAACAGTAAAAGGTGGGAAATACAGTTTTTCAACAGTAGTTAATGCGTTTTAATTATCGATTAAGAATCAGTTCATGTATCTTTGTTCAAAAAGTATTTTATAAAAATGAAAAAAATAGTTTTAGTTGCAATTCTAATTTGCAGTATAGTTACGGCAAATGCCGCATTGGTTGATATGCGCAAAGCAGGCGCCGATGCCTC
>JBLIZK010000188.1:0-3303 GCA_048859825.1 Paludibacter sp. | reverse complement strand
ACCCAAATTAAAGGTTAGTCCGTTGTAGTATTTAAAATAAACTTTATCAATATTTTTGTTCGGAAATGCTGTACGATAATACTCCGTTAGCATGCTGTTATAAGTGTAATTGATAAAGTAATATGCACCGGTGCTCCCTTTCATATTTATCAGGGAGTTAAATTTTGAAAAATCCGATTCGTTATTTAGTAAGTTTTCTAAATTTGGTAATGGCTCTAATACATTATCAATTTCATGTATTACTCCATTTTCGGCCATCATATCTTTTGTTTTTATAGTAGCACTCTGCACGTTTTCGCCGGTGTAGGGTGTGCTGTAAAACATACCATAGTCGGCAGCGGCTTGTTCCGAAGTACGGTTACTTTCGAAAACACGTTTCATATACAAAGGTACGTATTTAAAATTTTGCTCTACAGTAGTACCCAACGATGTTGATAAGCCGGGCAAGTCGTATACCCATATTGAATCGTTCTGATATTTTTTACGATAGATTGATTTGTAGAATGTGGTTTTTTTGCGAATACTTGCAAGCGAATCCCATCCACCACTCAAAATGTCGCTCAGGTGATTGTATGTGTAGTTGTTGTAAACTATTGAATAACTCACCAACTGATTTACTAAGCTGTCAGGAATTGCATCAACAGAATTATATCCTTTGCTGGTTAAAAAAGCGGCAAAGGCATCATCGTTTGGAGCAAAAATGGTGTATAGCCCGCTTGACTTCAACGCAGGAGCATAAAGTGTTCTGTCGACACATTTGAGGTAATTGGTAAACCGGCCTTCTTTTTTTAAAACCTCATAAATGGGAGGTTCGAGCCACGATGGTCTGTCGTAATAATCATACTTGTCGGTGCAGGATGCTACGAAGGCAAGTGCAATGGACAAGACTAGAGAAAGTTTTGTCAATCTTTTCATTGAATGAAATTTTAAGGTAAAAAATAAATTTATACCAGCAGTTTTTAGCTTGTTTTAAACATTGCAAATATACAACTACCCCAAAACGCACTGTTTGTTATATTGTACAAATACATAGAAATATATACATGCTTAAAAAAACTAAAACTATGAACTGAAAATGCCGATTTTCGCGACATTATTTTTTTTATTGTTTAACGAGCATTCTTACAATAACATATGACGACAGATTCGTTTGCCTGTAATCTTTTCAGTGCGCTAAAATACATTTTAAAATCAATTCCTACCCGTTTTTTGTACATTTTAATATGTAAATGTTTTAAAATCGGGATTATCTTTGCAAAATACGCTCTAAGTATAAATTAACTAAAAATCTATATATTTTATGCACAGTAAAGTTGCCGTACTATTTGTCAGTTTTCTGTTTTTTTTAGGAACAGATATTTCAGCACAGTCTTCATCACGAATCTTTTTTGATAAACCGGCCACATTTTTTGAAGAAGCCCTTGTGCTTGGAAACGGAAAAATGGGCGCTACCGTTTTTGGAGGAGTTAATGAAGATATCATCTTCTTGAACGATGCCACATTGTGGACCGGCGAACCGGTTAATCCTGCCATGAATCCCGATGCATATACTTTTGTGCCTGCTATCAGAGACGCCCTGCATAAGGAAGATTACCCCGCAGCGGAAAAGTTACATCGAAAACTTCAGGGTTCTTTCTCGCAATCCTACGCGCCACTTGGAACCATGCGTTTGAAGTTTTCGCATGAGCGAGCTACAAATTATTACCGTGAACTGGATTTGTCAACGGCAATCTCTAATGTAAAATACAATTCGAATGGCATTGAGTTTAGTCGAGAATATTACATTTCTTATCCTGACCAGATAATGGTAATTACTCTTCAGGCAAATCAGAAAAATGCTGTTTCCTTTGATTTGTTATTTAACAGCGAATTAAAATACACTTTATCATCCGATGGAGATTGCCTGAAAGCCGATGGTTACGCACCTTATTTTTGCGCTCCAAGTTATCGTCGGGTGGATAATCCAATTCGGTTCGACCCGGCAAAAGGTACACGATTTACATCTGTGTTTAAAATGAAAACACAAAAAGGGACAGTGCAGACTACTGATAGTACTCTTGAAATAAGAAATGCAAATAAGGTGACCATTTATGTCTCCATTGCAACCAGTTTTAATGGTTTTGATAAAAACCCGGCCACTGAAGGGAAAAATAATTCACAGATTGCTGAATCGCAACTGAAAAAAGCGCTTTCAAAATCGCCTGGTCAGATAAGAAAAAAACATATAGCCGACTATTCTTCGTTTTACAATCGCGTAAAACTGAATTTGGGAAATTCTGATGCAACTGATATGCCCACAAATGAGCGACTTAAACGTTATGCTTTAGGGAAAGAAGATAAAAAACTGGAGGAGTTGTATTTTAATTTCGGTCGTTATCTGTTAATTGCTTCTTCGCGTACGCCCGAAGTACCCGCCAATTTGCAGGGAATCTGGAATCCATACATGCGACCACCATGGAGCAGTAACTATACTACTAATATTAATGTAGAAGAAAATTATTGGCCAGCCGAAACCTGTAACTTATCGGAAATGCACAGGCCACTTCTTGGTTTTATCGCCAATTTGGCCAAAACCGGCAATGTTACAGCAAAAACCTTTTACGGCTGCGATGGCTGGGTAGTAGCTCATAACTCGGATATCTGGGCTATGACAAATCCTGTAGGTCATTTTGGCGAAGGCGACCCATCGTGGGCTAACTGGAATATGGGTGGTGCATGGTTAAGTACACATTTGTGGGAGCATTATTTATTTAGTCAGGATAAACAATACCTGAAGGCTACTGCTTATCCGCTAATGAAAGGGGCAGCTGAGTTTTGCATGGACTGGTTGGTCGAATCAAAGGATGGGTATTTGTATACATCGCCTTCCACTTCGCCCGAAAACAGATACCGTGCTCCCGACGGGTTTATAGGTGCTACCATGTATGGAGGTGCTGCTGATTTGGCAATGATTCGGGAGTGCCTGATTCAAACTATTAAGGCATCGAAAGTGCTCGAAGAGGATGAGGAATTCAGAGGAAAAATGGAACAAACTCTCGACAGGCTTCAGCCCTACAAGATTGGAAGAAAAGGTCAGTTGCAGGAATGGTATTTCGACTGGGATGATGAAGACCCGAAACACCGGCATCAATCGCATTTGTTCGGCTTGTTCCCGGGCAATCATATTTCGCCTGCCACCTCCAAAGGTCTTGCTGATGCCTGCCGTACCACGCTCGAAATTAAAGGCGACGAAACCACCGGCTGGTCAAAAGGTTGGCGCATTAATTTGTGGGCACGTCTGTGGGATGGTAACAGAGCCTATAA
>JBLIZK010000187.1:0-2005 GCA_048859825.1 Paludibacter sp. | reverse complement strand
GAGTCGTTTGATGGAAGGCTATGCCCGTTTGCAAAAACTGACTGCTTCTGCTGCTTCATCAGTTGAAACTACCGGTTTAAGAGCTAAATGTGAGGAGGCAATGAACGACGACCTGAATACGCCGATAGTTATTTCGCATTTGTTTGATGCTTTGCGCGCAATTAACCTTGTGCACGACGGCAAAGAAACAATCAGCGCTGTTGATTTAGAAGAATTAAAATCTGTTTTTGCACTTTACATTGAAGAAATTCTTGGTTTAAAATCTGAATCAGAAGTATCAACAGGAAATGATGCATACAAAAAGGCCATCGATTTGCTTCTTAATATACGTCTTGACGCTAAACGCAATAAAGACTGGGCAACCAGCGATAAAATCCGCAATGAACTGACAGCTCTTGGCTTCGAAATTAAAGATACCAAGGATGGGTTCGAGTGGAAGATATAAAATATTGTGCCAATGAGATAGCATCCATCGAAAGCCGGAGGAGAAATTATTCTATACCAATCTGAAAATTCTACTCAACATGAATTGAGAATAGAAGATGAAACAGTTTGGCTTTCGCTTAATCAAATAAGTGATTTATTCGAACGTGATGAAACCGAACTAATAAATAAAATTCAATATTTACTAAAGAACCACCTCAAAATTCCCTTTAAGGGTTAGGGGTCAGATAAAAAATGGAAACTACCAGACAACAAAAAATAGCAAGAATGCTGCAGAAAGAATTAGGAGAAATCTTTTTGCTTTATGCCCGTAAACTTCAGGGTACATTAATTACTGTAACCGGCGTACGGGTAAGCCCTGACTTAGGTGTGGTGCATGTACATTTAAGCGTATTCCCGAGCGAAAAAGCCAATTCCGTTTTGGAACAGGTAAAAACCGACAGTAAAGCGTTGCGTTTTGATTTAGGCAAAAGAGTACGTCATCAGTTACGTATTGTACCAGAATTGTTTTATCATGTAGACGATTCTCTGGATTATATCGAGAACATTGAACGACTTTTGAAACAAGATCCACCATCGCCTCTGAGTGAGAACGATGATAACGAAAATGGATTATAATAATTAAGTTGCACAGATGTCGCAAAACATTGGTTTTTCTTTACGCATTGCCCGTCGATATTTATTTTCAAAGAAATCGCACAATGCCATAAATGTAATTTCAGCTCTATCAGTGTTTGGTGTGGCTGTAGGCACTATGGCATTGGTCATCGTTTTGTCGGTGTTTAATGGTTTTGGAGGATTGATATCCAACATGTTTTCGTCATTCGACCCTGAATTACGTATCACATCGGTGGAGGGTAAAAACTTCGATATTTCAGCTTCAGAAATTCAGACACTGAAAAAACACAAATCAATTGCCGTTTTTACGGAAGTTGTTGAAGAGAATGCCCTTTTGCGATTTAAAGATAAACAGTTGCCAGCCACTATCCGGGGAGTAAATCAGAATTTCGTGGAACTCACACGAATAGACTCGCTGATTTACGATGGCGTATTTCAGCTACACGACGGGGCTTTTGAACGCTCGGTAGTGGGCATTGGTATTGCCGGAAGTATGGGATTAAGTCCGCACTTTATAGATCCACTGTATATTTACGCACCAAAACGCGGCGGCAAAATTAATTTATTACGACCCGACCAAAGCTTTAACCAGTCAACTACATTTGTATCTGGGATATTCACAACCATGCAAGGGCAGTACGACGAAAAATACGTAATTGTATCGATAAATTTAGCCCGCGAGCTATTTGAATACGAACCCACAAAAGTGACAGCTGTTTACCTGAAAATTAAACGAAATGTTGATTTAAAGAAAACACAATCCGAGTTGGCAAATATTATCGGTAAGAAATACGAAATTAAAGACCGTTACGAACAACAGGAAAGCTTTTTCAAAATTGTAAAAATTGAAAAATGGATGACTTACCTGATTCTGAGTTTCATATTATTAATCGCCAGTTTTAATATAATCGGCTCACTGTCAATGCTGATTATCGACAAAAAA
>JBLIZK010000186.1:0-15948 GCA_048859825.1 Paludibacter sp. | reverse complement strand
AAACAAAAAGAAAAATTCCACGAAAAACATACCCTATATTCAAAACGAGAAATACGAAAAAGTACAGTTTGCGTTGGATAAAATCACCCCCGATTTTCAGCAGAAATCCATCTTTAAACGCTTTCAGTTTGTATTCGAAAACATCGATTCGGTAAACGGCCAACAGGTGCTACCCGTGTTTTTGAAAGAAAGCATTTATCGCAACGAATATCAGCAATCACCTTCCATCGACAAATCGGTTCTGGTAGCTCATAAATCGGTTTCGTTTGATGGGTTCGACAAGCGAAGCATCGACGAAAATATACGTTACCTCTATCAGGACGTAGATATTTACAGCAATAACATTCCACTGCTATCCACCCAGTTTTTGAGTCCGCTGGCTGGCAATGCCTCCCTGTTTTACCGGTATTATATACAGGACACCCTGATGGTAGGCGAAACCCGGTGTGTAAAACTCTATTTCGCTCCGCGCAATAAAGTGGACTTATTGTTTGAGGGAAATATGTACATTGCCATGGACAGCAGTTATGCTGTAAGGAAGTTGGAACTTACAGCCAGTAAAACAGTAAACGTCAATTTTGTGAGCGATATAAAAGTGATTCAGGAATTTCAACCGGTTGACCACAAGTGGATTTTGCAATCGGAATTGCTATCAATGAAGTTTGGTCTTTCCGACAAGAAGCGGGGCATTATAGGCCAGAAAGCTGTTTACTTCAGCAAAAACAAACTGGAGAAAACACCCGAAAGTAATATTGACGCCATAAAGGCACTCTCGCACTACGACGATGAGCAAATGAAAGAAAGCGAGAAATACCTCGAGGCCAACCGGGCTCAACAACTCTCAAAATCGGAAATGGGCGTATATACAGCCATGGACAGCATTACCAAAGTACCTGTTTTTAAGCGGGTAATGAGTTTAGCACAAATCGTTTTATTCGGGTACAAAGATTTTGGCAAATTTGAAGTAGGCCCGATTAATACATTCTACATGTACAACGATGTGGAAGGCCTCCGCTTGCGCTTAGGTGGACGCACAACCAATGCTTTCAGTAAAAAAATTAACCTCGAAACCTATGCTGCCTATGGTTTTAAAGACGAAAAGTGGAAGTATTATCTGGGCGGTACCTGGTCGTTGTCCGAACGTGGTTTTCAGCAGTTTCCGGTAAAAGCCATACGCGCCAGCTACCAGCAGGAAACACAGTTTCCGGGGCAACAAATGCAATTTTTGATGGAAGATAACTTTTTGCTTTCCATCAAACGCGGGCAAAGCGACAAAATGTTTTACAACAAAACATTTAAGCTGGAACATATCAACGAGTTCGAAAACCATTTTTCGTATACGATAGGCTACAAATACAATCAGATGGCACCCGGAGGCAATCTGTACTTTAACTACAGCAATTACAATGAACACCGCAACGATGTGGACCACATCAATGTATCCGAATTCAATGTAAGTCTGCGCTATGCGCCCAACGAATCGTTTTATCAGGGCAAAACCTTCCGTGTACAGAATTATAACCGCTACCCTATTTTAGAACTACGTTATACTGTAGGAAACAAGCTGTGGGGCAACGATTATAACTATCATAACCTACGAGTGAACTTGCGAAAACGGATGTACTGGTCGGTGCTCGGATACTCGGATATAGTGCTCGAAAGTGGTAAAATATTCGGTAAAGTCCCCTACCCTCTGCTCCACATACCACAGGCCAACCAGTCGTACTCGTATCAGATAGAGTCGTACAACCTGATGAATTTTATGGAATTTGCCGTGGATCAGTATGCTTCGCTGCTGGTAGACCACACCTTCAACGGATTTTTTTTCAGCAAAATACCATTGATATCAAAACTCGGGCTACGTGAGCATGTGAGCATGAAAATGTTGTATGGTAGTACAACCGACCATAACAATCCCGAAAAAAACAGCGGACTTTTTCAGTTACCACTCAACACTGACGGAAGCAAAGCTGCCTACGTAATGGGCGATGCACCATATATCGAAGGAAGTGTGGGTATAGGCAATCTGTTTAAAATTTTCAGAATAGATCTGGTGAAACGATTCAATTACCTGGACCACGCACACGTATCGGAATGGGGATTACGCATGCGTTTCAGGTTGGATTTTTAAGTGCCCCACAGCCTTTAAAAAGCCATTCCGACCCCGCCTTAAAATCATTGAGACGATTTTGTTGTAATATAGTTACCCGATTACAGAGACACCCGATTTATGAGAGAAACTCAATGCTATAAACATAAATACTCCTGTAGATGATTAATCCATAAAAATGCCCGAAAATGACTGGATTAGTATTAAAAATACATCTTATCAATATGGCAGGAATGGTATTATAAACCCTGGATATGAGGAACTTGTGAAATTGCCATATCTGAATTTAAAAATCAAGTATTTAAAATCAGATATTAATAATGAATAATATTGTTATTTTTGTAAACACAAACATATTCAGGTAAACACTCGTTATCAATAATAGAAATACAACACAAAAAGGATAAATAACTGTGTGATGTGGTTTTTTTGAATATATTTGAAGTTGTTATCTATTAGTATCTACACATAAAATCACGCAAAAATGATAAAGCTTATAATTAGCTCTGCCCTTTTGTTTCTGACTTCATTTTATGCCTTTGCTCTCGATCCGCAATTTGTCAGCATCAACAAAACATTTGGTATATCAATTCGCGAAACCAATAATATATGCAAAGATAGTAATGGTTTTATCTGGACTGCTTCGAAATCAGGGGTATTGCGCGTAACCGAGGACGATTGCCGGATATATAATTTACCCTACAAAACAGCAGATGTACTGAATGTAAAACTTCTGTTAAAAAACGACAGCCTGTATGCATATACGAATAATGGTCAGATATTTATTTACAATCCGATAACAGATAAATTTGAGTTTATAATTAACTTACCAAAAGTATTAAATCAAAACTTTCTTGTAGTTCAAAACATAAATATCGACACCAAAGGATATATGTGGATGGCTACATCATATGGAATTTACCGATACAAAAACGGAATGTTCAAGCACATCCAAAACAACGGTGTTCAGAATTTAAATATTCAATTTTACGACGACAACAATATATTCTACAGTAATAAAAATGGCATTCATTTATTAAACACCAGCACATTAAAATTCAGTCCGATTGGGAAAAGTTTCGATGCCGTGTTTTTAAAAACAGCTCATTATTACTTCGATAAGAATGAAAAAATATTATGGATTGGTACACAATCGTCCGGACTATACAACTATTCACTTGTCCATGGAATTCTTCGAAAGGTAGGAGGTAGTTATTTTCCCAATCAGCCTATACTTGCCATTTCGCCTAACAGCGATTCCACTTTGCTTATAGGAATTGATGGGCAGGGCATTTGGGAGATATCCAAAAAACACAACAAATTATACAATATTTACAAAGAAAATGCAGACAACCATCAGTCATTACATGGCAATGGGGTGTACGATATTTTTTGTGATGATAACAACAGAGTATGGATTTCAACTTATAGTGGAGGGTTATCGTTTTTTGACCAAAAAACTACAAATGTTACTCATATCACCCACCGGATAAACATATCCAACTCTTTATCCGACAATAATATAAATAAAATAATTGAAGATAAAAGGGGACAAATCTGGTTTGCCACAAACAATGGTTTAAATTGTTGGAATCCGGTAAAAAACACATGGAAAGCCTATTATAAGAACAAAAATGAACAGGCTAAGGTATTTCTTGCGTTAAAGGAAGATGCAAAAGGTAATATCTGGGCTGGCACATATTCATCAGGTGTGTATGTTCTGGATGGAGCAAGCGGGATGGAAAAAATGAGATTTGGTAGTGAAGAAACCGGAAAACGGTTTTCGGTTAATTATATTTTTGACTTTTATAATGATAATCGTGGTAATATCTGGCTTGGAGGTATAAACAGCGATCTGATCCGTTACAATGTCATAACCAATGAATTTAAAAAAATATACCGGACAACCAACTAAATCTATTGTTGAACGAGCGCCAGGTAAGTTTCTCCTGGCTTGTACCTATGGTATTTTAGCATTAAACGAAAACGATGGGCATACTGAAATACTTGCACAGGGTTTTATTGCACAGGACTTGAATGTAACAGGTAATAATGTATGGGCAGCAACTTCGGGCGATGGATTAATTAAGCTTGATTTAACAACTAAAAAAATCAGTAAGTTTACTATTGAAAATGGACTTCCTTCAAACTATATCAATAGTATTATTGCTTCAGGCAAACATTTTTGGCTTGGAACCGAAAACGGGCTTTGTCGCTTTGACCCATCTACGTCAAAAGTGGATTTATACCCTTCAATTAACACATTCACGGGCACCTCATTTAACCTGGGCTCCAAATGCCGGCTTAAAAATGGTCAGCTTATATTCGGGTCATCAAACGGAGCAGTAATTTTCGATCCTTTAAAACTAACAAACCCCAAAAACAACAATAAACTTTTCCTACAGGATATTAAAGTATCCGGCAGATCGATACGTGAAATTCCACAGTTAAAACTGAGCAAGCCCCTTAATGAAATGAAAAGTGTAAAGCTTGATTATGATCAAAACACACTCGATGTGGAATTAATCAGCACCGGAATTTCGTCGGGTGGTTTAAAATTGTCGTGGAAGTTAAATGGATTGGACAAAGAATGGACAAGCCCAAACTCCCGCCGAACAATAACTTACACAAACCTACCCAGTGGCAATTTCAGCTTACACATAAAGATGTATGATAGTTCATTATCGCGGGTACTCGACGAGAGAATAATATACATTGAAGTTGTTCCGCCAATATGGGCCACATGGTGGTTCAGACTACTCATTTTCAGCACAATTATTGGATTTGCCATTTGGGTACTAAAGTTTTATACCAATAAACTAAAGCAACAACATTCTGAAGACAAAATTCGGTTTTTCACCTCAACAGCTCACGACTTACGTACATCACTTACCCTGATACAAGCGCCATTGCAGCAATTAATGAATGAGCCGCAATTGTCTGAAAAAGGGAAATACTACCTGAATTTAGCAACCGAACAGTCGGGCAGATTATCGTTCGTATCAACACAGCTACTTGATTTTCAGAAAGTAGACATTGGTAAAGGTCAGCTATTCCTGGTTATGGCCGACATAGTTCAACTCGTAAAAAGGCGAAAAACTATGTTCGAAACCGCATGCATGAAGAAAAACATCAGGCTGGTTTTTTCGTGCAATAAAGATAGCTACCTGAGTGCGGTGGATGAACTCAAAATTGAGAAAGTAGTAGACAATTTAATTTCGAACGCTATAAAATACTCATATTCGAACAGCGAAATAAAGCTTACATTACACTGTGACGACCACAACTGGAGTCTGGAAGTAAAGGATAGTGGTATTGGAATATCAGAAATTGCTCAAAAAAAACTATTTAAAGAATTTTACAGAGGCGACAACAATGTAAATTCCAAAATTGTAGGCTCGGGTATTGGGTTATTGCTTGTTAAAAACTATGTAGAAATGCATGGAGGGAAAGTAATATTGAGCAGTGCAGAAAACCAGGGGGCTGTTTTTACCATTTCCATTCCATATGCGAAAGTCGACAACCACGTTGCAGAGGACCAACTTATCGACGAGGCGTTTTCTGAATTCACTTTTTTGGATCAGGAAGTAAAACCGAACTCACATGAAAAAGAACCGGGTATCGAAAAGAAAAATCACATTCTGATAGTTGAAGACAATAATGACCTGCAAACATTTTTGAAAACATCGCTTGAGCCCTATTTTAAAATATCAGTCGCAGGCGATGGAGTGTTAGCCTGGGATATAATACAAAAGAAGATGCCCGACTTTGTTATTTCGGATATAATGATGCCAAATATGGATGGGTTTGCCCTGTGTAAGTTAATAAAGTCAACTTTCGATACGGCTCATATCCCTGTTATACTATTGACTGCACTGAGCGACCGAACCGAACAACTCGAAGGATTAAATCTCGGAGCCGATGACTATATAACCAAACCATTTGATATCGCATTATTATTGCAACGTATAAAAACTATTTTGCGTAACAGAATAATAGTAAGAGAAAAATCGCTCCGTTTAATCAAACAAACCGATATTACTGAACCCATAATGACCAATGAACTCAGTGATAAGTTTATAAAAAAAGCGTATAAAATTGTGACCGACAACATGGCAAATTGCGATTTTGGAAAAGATGAATTTGCATCGGCAATGAATGCAAGCCCATCATTATTATACAAAAAAATAAAAGCTATCACCAATCAATCGCCTGTTGATTTTATTAAAACCATACGACTCGACTATTCACTTGAACTACTCAACTCCAAAAAACACTCAGTAACCGAAGTAAGCGAAATGTGCGGATTTTCCAGTGTGGGCTACTTCAGCACTGTATTTAAAAAGCACTTTGGTAAATCGCCCACCGAAATATAATTTTCACGAAAGAACTATAGAAATGTGATCTATTGCAAATCGGCACCCTTTTTTCAACTGCGTTATCGTTCAAGTATCTAATATTAAAGATTAAATGTTTGGATTTGAAAATATGTAACCAATCATAGAAATATATTTGCATTCATAATATTTTTGAAAAAATCAGAATGCAAAAACGATTAGTTGCCTATACGCTGCTTTTCATTTCGATAGCAGCTAAGTTGTATTCACAGGAATTAAAGCTGCTTTATAATAAACCGGCCTCGGTCTGGGAAGAAGCTCTGCCTTTGGGAAATTCCCGACTTGGAGTTATGCAATACGGAAAACCTGAATTGGAAGAGTTGCAGCTCAACGAAGAGACAATTTGGGGGGGTAAACCGTACCGAAACGACAACCCAAAAGCATTAAATGTATTACCTCAGGTACGCCAGCTTATATTCGATGGAAAAAATAAGGATGCAGAGAATCTGATTAACCAAAATTTTTTATCTCTCCAACATGGCATGCCTTATCAAACTGCCGGTAGCATTAAAATTCATTTCCCGGGGCACGAAAACTATGCATCATATTACCGTGAGCTCGATTTAAAAAAAGCGACTGCCCTCACAAAGTACACTGTCAACAACATTGAATATCAGCGCGAAATTTTCACTTCGTTTACCGACGATGTAATTATTATGCGATTATCTGCCAATAAAAAACGAGCAATTTCATTCGAATTGGAGTATTTCTCACCCACAAATGATACAAGCTATAAATACGGTAACAATCTGGTACTAAACGGAAAAGGAATTAACCACGAAGGTATTGAAGGAAAAATACGTTACAAAATACATTCAACGATAAAAAGCTCTGATGGAAATGTGTTGGTTACAGATAAAAAAATTGTGGTTAAAAATGCCACTACAGCTGTACTATATGTCTCAATTGGCACTAATTTTATTGACTATAAAACACTTGACAACAACGAAGAACAGAAAGCACTTGAAAAGCTAAACAATGTATTGAAAAAAAATTATAATACAGCACTTAAAACGCACTCGTCAAAATATTCAAGTCAGTTTAACAGAGTTAGTCTTTCGTTGGGAAATAATTCAAATAACAATATCCCTACCGACCAGCGTATAATGAACTTTCAACAAAATCAGGACGCCTCATTGGTTGCATTGTTGTTTCAATATGGTCGATATTTACTTATATGTTCATCGCAACCGGGTGGACAGCCGGCCAACTTACAGGGAATATGGGCAAATCAGTTGGTGCCACCCTGGGATAGTAAGTACACCATCAACATTAATACTGAAATGAATTATTGGCCAGCAGAACTTACAAACCTAAGCGAAACGCATCAACCCTTATTTTCGTTGATTAAAGACCTGAGTCAAACGGGACAGGAGACGGCCAGAACAATGTATGGTGCAAATGGATGGGTAGCACATCATAATACTGACATTTGGCGAATTACAGGTGTAGTTGATGGTGCATATTGGGGAATGTGGCCCAATGGAGGAGCATGGCTCTGTCGCCACTTATGGGAACATTATCTATACACCGGCAATAAAAAATTTTTAGCCGATGTATTTCCCGCTATGAAAGGTGCTACCGACTTTTTTTTGAGCTTTTTGGTACGTGACCCACTCAAGGGGTGGCTTGTTACCAACCCATCCGTATCGCCAGAACATGGACCTTTCGGTACATCTGTTACAGCAGGATGCACAATGGATAATCAAATTGTATTCGACTTACTAAGCAATACACTTAAGGCAAACCAGGTTTTATCGGGGGACAAAGCCTATAGCCAACTATTACGCAAAACAATTGAACAGCTGCCTCCTATGCAAATAGGACAATACAATCAATTACAGGAATGGTTAACAGATGTAGACGACCCCAAAAGTGACCACCGGCACGTATCGCATCTCTACGGTTTGTATCCTTCCAATCAAATATCTCCATATCGTAATCCGGAACTCTTCGAAGCCGCCCGAAACTCATTATTATATCGAGGCGATATGGCTACAGGATGGTCAATCGGGTGGAAAATAAATTTATGGGCTCGTTTACAGGATGGGAATCATGCCTATAAAATAATCAACAATATGCTTACCATTGCCAACAAAGAAAACCGTAACGGACGTACATATCCTAATATGTTTACGGCACACCCACCATTTCAGATTGATGGGAACTTTGGGCTCACAGCCGGGGTTGCAGAAATGCTGTTACAGAGCCATGACGGTGCAGTTCATTTGCTACCTGCTTTACCCGATGTATGGCAAAGTGGTTCGGTGAAAGGTTTAGTGGCACGTGGTGGATTTGTATTGGACATTAAATGGGAAAACGGGAAAATTTGCAGGATTTCTATACACTCAAAAATCGGAGGTATAATTCGCTTACGTTCCTATGTTCCACTACACAATAAAGCATTAATAACAAATTCGGAAATATGTAATAACGAATTATTACAACCCACACTAATTGCACAGCCTATTATTTCGAATAAAGCTGCAATTAAAAAAGTAAAACTGCAAAATGTGTTTGAATATGACTTAAATACAGTGGCAGGTAAACATTACATGTTAATAGTTGAATAGTTTGATTCAGGTTAAATTAGTTAGTATCAAAAGGAGAAGGCTCTATTGCCTTGTGTTGTGTATTTGGCTGCACGGAGAATGAAAATACTCCGTGCAGTTTATTTTAAAGCATTAGAGCTCTATTTTATCTGTTTTTAAAAACAATATATCTATAACTAAAACTCCATAGATTAGGGTTGCCATTAATTTTGCGACGTTTAATTTTAATCTATTTTAAGATTATCACCAAATCTAATTACTAAAATAAATATGTATATTACTTAAAAAATTCAACGCTTAAGATAGTGCTGATTGGTTATACCCTTTATAACCACACCTCCGATAAAACAATACTAATTCAATGTTAACCTCTAAAATCAAAGAAATGAACAGAAAAGACGACAGTTAAAACACTTCACACTCAGAAATCCTGACACAAATTCACCCAACCGCCTGATTATATGGCAACAGGGGCTAATTTTAAACTTAATATTAATATGCATAATATAGATAAAGATGAAAATTAATTTCAGAAAAATCATGTCAAAAGATTTCAGCACATCAGGTCTGGCGAAATCGAAATTGGCATTTTTATTCTTGTTGATTTCTGCATGCTTAACTGTACTTCAGGCACAAAACAAAGTGTTTGTAAAAGGAACAGTTGTAAACGAACAACAAGAGCCAATTTTTGGAGCGGCCATCGTACTGAAAAGCGATAAAACCATCGGAACTATCAGTGATATGGATGGTAAATTTTCTTTGCAGGTTTCATCATCCAATGCTACACTTGTAGTGTCGTATCTGGGTATGGAAACGCAGGAAGTAGAACTCAAAGGTAAAACAACTGTTCAGGTAAAACTGAAAGATGTGGACCTGAAACTTGACGAAGTAGTAGTTGTAGGTTTCGGGCAGCAAAAAAAAGAAAGCCTTGTAGGAGCCATTACACAAACCTCCGGAAAAGTACTTGAACGTGCAGGCGGTGTATCAAGTGTAGGTGCTGCATTAACTGGAAATTTGCCAGGGGTGGTTACTATGCAGAGTTCAGGATTACCCGGCGAAGAAGACCCCAAGATTATCATTCGTGGTAGCAGTTCGTGGAACAGTAGTGACCCTCTGATATTAGTTGACGGTATTGAACGACCCATGAGTGGTGTCGATATAACATCCGTTGAATCAATTTCAGTACTTAAAGATGCCTCTGCTACAGCTGTATTTGGGGTAAAGGGAGCAAATGGGGTAATTCTAATCACTACAAAACGGGGTAAAGAAGGAGCAGCAAAAATTGATGTATCTGCTAACATGACCATAAAAGCACCCTCTAAACTGCCAAATAAACTGGATTCATACGATGCATTAATGGCTCGTAACGTAGCAATAGAGAATGAATTATCCTTAATGCCCGAATCCTGGTCGTACATTAAACCACAATCTGTTATCAACAAATACAGATATCCGGCCAATGCAACAGAAGCCGAAAGATATCCTAATGTAGATTGGCAGGATGTACTTTTTAAAGATTACGCCACCTCGTACAATGTGAATATGAATGTGAGTGGTGGTAACTCATTTGTGAAGTACTTTACATCAGCCGACTTTGTACACGAAGGCGATATTCTTGAAGAATGGGACAACGGACGCAATTATCAGTCGGGTTATGGATACAACCGCTTAAATGTTCGTAGCAATCTGGATTTTCAAATCACAAAAACAACACAATTCAAAGTGAATCTATCAGGTTCGAGCGGTGTAAAAAAGAGCCCCTGGAACCAGACAAACTCATCGGACTGGGCTGTAGCTCAACAATGGGCAGGTGCATACAACATTGCACCGGATGTGTTTTTACCTCAATATGCAGACGGTTCGTGGGGATTCTACCCAAGTATCTCAAACGTATCAAACTCCGCAGCTAATCTGGCTCTTGCCGGTGTAATGACAACAAATAACACCCGTATAGCAACTGACTTTGTACTGCAACAGGATTTGAAATTTATCACAAAAGGATTGAATTTCCGCGGTAGTATATCCTGGGATAATGCATTTATTGAATTCAATCGTGGGATTAATGACCTATACAACGATGCGCAGTTAAAATGGATTGACCCTACTACAGGTAATGCAACGTACAAAAAAGAATACGAAAATAATAACAAGTTCGACTTCATGCAAAGTGTGTTATGGACAACCAACGGCGGTACAGTACAAAACAACTCTACATTACGCAATATGAACTATCAAATGCAGTTAAACTGGGCACGTGACTTTGGCAAACATAGTGTATCGGCTATGGGCGTTTTCAGTCGTGAGGAAAGAGCCACCGGTAGCCAAATACCATTCTTCCGTGAAGACTGGGTATTCCGCACAACCTATAATTATGCAAGTAAGTACTTTGTAGAATACAACGGAGCTTACAACGGTTCTGAAAAATTTAGTGAGGCCAACAGATTTGCATTTTTCAACTCAGGAGCTTTGGGCTGGATGATAACTGAAGAGAAGTTTATGAAATCACTCCGCTTTATTGATATGCTAAAAGTGAGGGCTTCGTATGGTGAAATTGGCGACGACAATGTAAACAACAGATGGATGTACATGGATCAATGGGCATATGGAGGCAACTCATCATTGGATGTAAACAATGGAAGAAGCCCTTATACATGGTATCGTGAATCTACTGTAGGCAACCCGGATGTACACTGGGAGATAGTTAAGAAAACTAACCTTGGTGCTGACTATTCATTTCTGGGAGGATTGTTTGCGGGTAGTGTTGAGGTTTTTAGAGATAACCGACGGGATATCCTCGTAAATGGCGGCGACCGTGCTGTTCCTCCATACTATGGTACCACGCCTGCAACAGCCAACTTAGGTAAAGTAAAAACTGAAGGTTACGAACTTGAGCTACGTATAAATAAAGTATTGGCCAATAAAATGCGCTTATGGGCCAACCTGAGCATGACACATGCAAAAAATACCATTCTTGAAAAAGACGATCCTGCACTTTATGCCGCCTATCAAAAATCAGCCGGATTTAGCATTGACCAGAATCGTGCTTATGTAGATGCCGGATTTGTAAACAATTACGATGAAGTTTTTGGCAGTGTAGCACACGACAAAACCGATAACCATAAATTGCCGGGCGACTACTATATAATTGATTACAACGGCGATGGTATAATTGATAATAAAGATAACATTCCTTACGGTTATTCAGGTAGTCCACAAAACACTTACAACGCCACATTTGGTTTCGAATGGAAAGGTTTCAGTGTATTTGCACAATTCTACGGTGTTAACAATGTAACCCGTGTAGTAAACCTTACCAGTTTTGGAAGTAAACTTAATACGGTATATGACATGGGAACCTGGTGGGCCGACGATCATAACAATGCAGACGTTACTACCCCGCGATGGAACTCAACACCCACTTACAACGAAGGAACACAGTATATGTTCGATGGTTCATATGTTCGCTTGAAAAACGCTGAAATCGCCTATACATTTAATGGCGGGTTTATTAAAGCGCTCGGCTTAAACAACCTTCGGATATTCCTGAATGGTAACAACCTTTGGGTTTGGTCTAAAATGCCCGACGACCGCGAGTCCAACTTCGCTGGTGCAGGTAGTCAGGGAGCTTACCCTACTATGCGACGTTACAATTTTGGTATAAAATTCACATTATAACATATGAATGAAATGAAAAAAATATACAAATCGTTAATTATTGGCGGAGGAATTTTATTCCTGATTTTTGGTCTTGCTTCGTGTGAAGCATACCTTGACAAAGCACCGGAATCTACGATTTCTGAGGTAGAAGCATTTAAAAACTTCACAAATTTTCAGGGGTATATCGAAGAAATATACAATTGTATTCCTGAGAAAGAAAAAAACGACTGGACCGCATCCTGGAACTGGGGCGACGATGAAATCTTCAACCTGGAAGGAAACTGGCACATGACGAGCCAGGTTGACCTTGGAAACTTTTGGGCATGGCAAACCGGAGGTGGAAACTGGTTGAATAAAAACAATGCTAACCCAACATCTACCAATAAATTCCATCATGGCTTATGGCCTCATGCATGGTACTGTATTCGTAAAGCTAATATGGGACTCGAAAACCTTGATAAATTACAGGTGGCTACACAGGAAGAAAAAGACCTGATAGCTGGTCAGTTGTATTTTTTCAGAGCATGGTGGCATTTTGAATTGATGCAGTATTTTGGCGGATTACCTTACATCGACAAAGTATTTTCGCCAACTGAAAAACTGGAATTGCCTCGCCTGACATATGCTGAATGTGCCGATAAAGCAGGAGCCGATTTTAGAAAAGCTGCCGATTTATTGCCTATAGATTGGGAAAATACGAAAGTAGGTAAAAACACTTCCGGCAAAAACCCATTGCGAATCAATAAAATAATGGCGCTTGGCTATTTAGGCAAAAACTATTTGTGGGCCGCTAGTCCATTGATGAAAAACGGCGCTCAAACCGGTGGGACTAAAACGTACGACTACGATGCAACATACTGTACTAAAGCCGCTGAAGCACTTGGCGAATTACTAAACCTTGTTGAAAGCGGGCAAACACAGTACTCACTAGCACAATATAAATACAAAGACATTTATAATCACATAAAACAGGATGGAGATACTGTAAAAACACGTTTTGCAGACATATTCTACACAACCGGACAAAACTGGTTAATGCCCGGGTCAACCGAAGCAATCTTCCGTGGTCCATCAACCGACTACAATGGTAGTAACTGGAATACCACAAAAACTTTCGGTCCTAAAGTGAATGGATTAGTGGAGCACGATAACATTATTCATCAGCCTACAGCTAATTATGTAAACTATTATGGAATGGCCAATGGATTACCTCTGAATGATCCGAATTCAGGCTTCGACCCGAATTATCCTTTTAAAAACAGAGACCCGCGCTTTTATCACGATATAGTGTTCGATGGATTTAAATACGTTAACTCTACTATGCCGGCTGATATGGAATTTTTGCGTTATTGCGGACTTCATACAGGAGGAACTATGCGTTCGGATGCCAGCGCTAGCCGTACTGGATATTTTATTCAGAAATTGGTACCTCATACCTGTAATAAATACGATGGACTGTATAACTGGAGCGGAAGCTTGCATACCTACTTACCATATATGCGCTTAGGTGATATATACCTGATGTATGCGGAGGCTTGTGCAGCAGTAGGTGGAGCCACTGCTAAATCAACCAACTTTGCAAAAACGGCTGAAGGAGCAATCAATACATTGCGCGACAGAGTAGGTGCCGGTCATGTACACTCAAGTTATACAGGCGATAATATCAAATTTATGAATGAAGTAAGACGAGAGCGTGCTGTAGAACTTTCATTTGAAGGTTTCCGGTTTAACGACCTCCAACGTTGGTTATTGTTAACCGAATATCCTTACAATGTGAAAACATCGCAGGAGTTCGATCGGGTTGAAAACGATAACTTCTATAAAACCAACGATCCGCGCAATGCCCGTGTATCAAATTTCAGAGAAAAAGTGATACTTACCCGCTTATTTGGAACAAAACACTATTGGTTTCCGCTCAAAATCAGAGACACATCCATGTATCCTGAGTTTGGTCAAAATCCTGGCTGGTAATCTAATAGCAAATAAAATGTTTAATTACAAATGAATAAACAATGAAAAAAACAAATATTAGATTCATTTTATGTATGCTGGTTGCTATCTCTTCGTTGCAAACAATCGGAGCGAAAACACCTGCGGTTACAGAAACTGACTCTTTAAATAATACTGACCCACTGGTAAATGTGGCTTATCGGGATGTTAAGAAAAGCAATATTATGGGTGGTGTATCAGTTATAAATATTGAGGAGTTATTAAAGAAAAACTACAATACTTACAGCATGGACAACATGCAGGGATATGTAGCCGGATGGAATGGAAACTCATTATGGGGTATGGACAGCCATTTGGTATTAGTAGATGGTGTACCACGCGATGCCAACAATGTATTACCTACTGAAATTGCCAGTATAACATTCCTGAAAAGTGCTTCAGCTGTAGTACTGTATGGTAGCAGGGGTGCTAAGGGTGTGGTTTCCATCACTACCAAACGAGGTAAAATTGCCGACAGACAGGTAAGCGTACGTGCTAATACCGGTTACAATGTAGCTAAGGGTTACCCAAAATATCTCGGTTCATCTGAATACATGACTTTATATAATGAGGCTCTTACAAACGATGGCCTTGCGACTTCATATACAGACGAATCAATTTATAACCATAGCACCGGACTAAATCCTTATCGCTATCCGAATATCGATTTTTATTCATCGGATTATCTGAAAAAGGCATTTAACCGTACAGACGTTACTGCCGAAATAACAGGAGGTAATGACAGAGCTCAGTTTTATACAAATATCAGTTATTTTACACAAGGTGATTACTTTAAATTTGGCGAGGCCAAAAACAACCGAAATAACAGATTAAACATACGTGGTAATATTGATATCAAAATCAATGATTTCATAAAAGCAGCTGTAAATGCGAATGCAACTTTTTACGATGCACGTGGTGCAAAGGGAAATTACTGGGAAGCTGCGTCTACCTTACGTCCGAACCGTTTTGCTCCATTAATACCGATTTCATTTATTGAAGAGAACGACTTAAATTCGATCTTGCTTCTAAATAACACATCGAATATTATAGATGGAAAATACTTTCTAAGTGGTACTGCACAGGAACAAACCAATATTTTTGCTGATTATTATGCAGCCGGATACAACAAGTACACCAGTCGTCAGTTTCAGTTCGATACGAAAATTGATTTTGATTTAAGAAAAATACTCAAAGGTCTTTCTTTCAATACTATGTTGGCCATTGACTATGCTACTACTTA
>JBLIZK010000185.1:0-4530 GCA_048859825.1 Paludibacter sp. | reverse complement strand
TGTGCAAAATCAGGGTTTTCTGATAAAAAACCGTAGCCGGGGTGTATCAGGTCGATATTGTTTTCGACGGCCAGTTTTACAATTAACTCAGCATCTAAAAAAACAGCTTTTGCATTATTGGCATCTCTTGCAGGTATTACCTCGTCGGCATGCGATAGATAGACAGCTTCCGGTTCACGGTCGCTCTGAAACACAACTGCCACCATACCTGATTTGTGAGCAGCTTTAATAATTCGTATAGCAATTTCGCCTCTGTTGGCGATTAAAAGTCTTTTTTTCATGTGTAAATCTGTTGATTTTATTACAATGGAATGCTACCGTGCTTGCGGGCTGGTTTGTGATATTGCTTATTCGATAGAATTTCAAAAGCCGTAATCAATATCTCACGTGACTTCGAAGGAAGAATAACCTCGTCAATCAGTCCCAATTCTTCCGCTTTATAAGGGTTCGCTACTTCTTCTTTGTATTTTTCGGTGAGCAGTTTTTCCATTTCAGCTTTATTCTCAGCTTTGGCTAACTCATGCTTGTTTACAATTTTAATAGCTCCTGCAGGCCCCATAACCGCAATTTCGGCCGAAGGCCATGCAAAGTTAAAGTCGCCACCCGTATTCTTACTACTCATTACGATGTATGCGCCTCCGTAAGCTTTACGTGTAATAATGGTAATTTTAGGCACTGTAGCTTCGCAAAATGCATATAAAAGTTTAGCTCCATTACGTATAATACCATTGTGTTCCTGCTCTACGCCCGGTAAAAAACCCGGAACATCTTCCAAAATCAATAATGGGATATTAAATGCATCGCAAAAACGTACAAAGCGAGCTCCTTTAATGCTGGCATTAATATCGAGCGTACCGGCCATTACTTTGGGCTGATTGGCAACTATACCGATGGTTTTTCCGTTCAGGCGTGCAAAACCCACAATAATGTTTTGTGCAAAACGCTCGTGTACTTCCATAAAAGTATCTTTATCCACCAGGATATTGATAATCTCCTTCATATCGTACGGACGGTTCGGGTCGTCAGGTATTATCTTATTGAGGTATTCCTGCCGACTGTTGTAAACATTCACAATGTTCGATACCGGAAGAGTATCATAATTGTTCGATGGAATATACGAAAGCAGTTTACGAATCAATAATATGGTATGTTCTTCATCGTCGGATACAAACTGAGCCACACCACTCTTTTGGGCATGTACATTGCCGCCTCCAAGGCCTTCCATATCCACATCTTCGTTCAATACTTCGCGAACCACATCAGGACCGGTTACAAACATATAAGATGTTTGGTTGGTCATAAATATAAAATCGGTTAATGCAGGCGAATATACTGCTCCTCCAGCTGCAGGCCCTAATATGGCCGATATCTGTGGAATAATACCCGACGACTGAACATTGTTACGAAAAATGGTGGCATAGGCTGATAGACTCTTCACACCTTCCTGTATACGGGCACCACCGGAGTCCATTAAACCAACAATAGGCGCTCCCAGTTTCAATGCCATTTCCTGTACTTTGGCTATTTTCATGCCGTGTGCATAGCCCAACGAACCTCCAAGCACTGTAAAATCCTGTGCATATGCAAATACACTACGGCCCTGTACAAGGCCCCGGCCCACTACTACCCCATCGCCAAAATTGGTTTGACGACTACTAACAGGGCTTTGCGAAGGCGATACAAATGCATCGAGTTCAAAAAAGGTTCCTTCGTCAAACAGAATGTTCAGGCGTTCGCGGGCTGTTAATTTCCCTTTCAGGTGCTGCTTGTGTGCAGCGTTGTCTTCCATTTCCTGCAAAGCTTTTAATCTTTGCTCAAAAACAATGTTTTTATTCATTCGTTTTCAATATTATTTTAAGCTAATATTTAGTTTATCAAATTTTGTCGACACAATATTGGTGTAACAAAAAATATTCTGAATCGTTCATCATTTTAATAATTGTATTCAAAATCATGAATTATCTGCACAAAATTAATATTATTGTGCAGATAAGCCAAATTATCAGTATTACATTTGTATTGATTTCAATTTTCCACAGCTGATATTAATCGAAGTCAGCAACTTAGCTTTCGATTTTTTTTTTAGTAAAACAGAATAAAGTGAAGTGAATTTCTTATTCGTAACGGATAATTTTAGCAGGAGATAATTTAGCAATCAGGTACGAAGGTGCAATCATCATTAAAAACGATGCTACAAAGGTTCCGGCATTTAAGAGTAGAATAAACGTCCAGTTAAAAAGCACAGGTACAAAGTTGACATAGTAACCTTCCGGATCAAGCGGAATTATGTGGGTATAATATTGTAAAGTACATAATGACAGACCGATCACATTGCCCCAGAACATTCCACGAGCAATCAGAAAAGCAGCATAAATCAGGAAAACTTTACGAATAGACCAATTTCCGGCACCCAGTGATTTTAGAATACCAATCATGTTGGTGCGTTCAAGTATCAGAATCAATAAGCCCGAAATCATGTTAAAACCTGCTACAACCAACATCAGCCCCAAAATAATCCATACATTCAAATCGAGTAACTCAAACCAACTAAACAAACCCGGATTGAGTTCTTTTATATTTTGTACGAAATAGGGTGGAATATCAATTACATCCTGATTCATGGACGGCAATCCAAGAACCGCATCAGTTACTGCTTCAAGCTGCTCAAAATCATTTATTATTAATTCGTAACCACTATATTGATCAGCATTCCAGCCATTTAATTGTTGTATATGGCGCAGGTCTGTGATAACAAAAAGCTTATCAAACTCCTCAAATCCGGTAGTGTAAATGCCAGCAATTTTAAATTTTCGTGCTTTTACCTGATCTTTTAAAAAATAAGTGTAAAAACTATCACCCAGTTTCAACTGTAGCATATCAGCCAGTTTTTGCGATAGTATCACCTCGTTTTTTAGGTCGGTATCCAAATGCAAAATTGAGCCCTCCTGCATGCCCGATTGAAAAAATTGCCAGTCGAAATCCTTACTTACTCCTTTTAAAACAATACCCTGAAATTCAGTATCGGTTTTAATAATACCGGGCTTGGTAGCATAAGTTTGTATTTTTTGCAGACCCTGAATTTTTTGGAGGTCGGCAATAAAATTCTTATCGTACGTTACCGGATTAGTTTCAAAAGAATTATTGTGATCGTAGCTACTTACCCTGATGTGTCCACCAAAACCTACCACCTTATTCCGAACTTCCTTTTTAAAGCCCAGCACCACAGCTACCGATGCCAACATAACCGTCATACCCAATGCAATGGCTATGATGGCAATGCGCACAGCAGGTCGCGAAACATTTTTTTTACCCTGCTGAAAATAAATACGCTTGGCTATGAAAAATTCGGTCTTCAAGATTAAGTCAGATGTATGAAGTTTAAAATTTGAAGTATGAAATAAAAAGCGGATATTGTGTTGCTACATCCGCTTCTATAGTTTCGTTATATTGTTTTTCCGGGGTAAACTTCCAGTGCTTTGCGCAACACTACCAATGCCTGTTTCAGATCCTCCTTATCAAGCACGTATGCAATGCGCACTTCGTCTTTACCCATACCATCTATGGTGTAAAAGCCCGACGCAGGTGCCATCATCACGGTTTGACCTTCGAATTCAAAATCGGACAACAACCAGGCACAAAACTTATCGGCATCGTCAATTGGTAAGCGGGCTACGGTGTAAAATGCTCCCATTGGTATAGGCGAATACACTCCAGGAATACGGTTCAAGCCGTCAATCAGGAACTTTCTGCGTTCCACATATTCGTTGTAGGTATCGAGCATATAATCGGTAGATGCACTCATTGCTGCTTCCGAAGCAATTTGTCCCAATAATGGCGGACTTAAGCGTGCCTGACAGAACTTGATGACATTCTTTTTCACATCGGCATTTTTAGTTACAATAGCTCCGATACGTACACCGGTCATGCTATAGCGTTTCGAAACCGAATCGATAAGTACCACATTGTCTTCAATACCATCCAGGTGAAAAGCCGAAATATAGGGTGCTCCTGTATAGCAAAACTCACGATAAACCTCATCCGAAAACAAATACAAATCGTACTTCTTAACCAGATCACGGATTTTGTTCATTTCGGCACGTGTATACAGGTAGCCAGTAGGATTGTTGGGGTTACAAATAAGTATACCTTTTGTTTTGGGTGTAATCAACTCCTCAAAACGATCAACATGAGGGAGCGAAAACCCTTCCTCAATAGTCGATACCACCGGTTTTACCACAGCACCGGCTGCAATAGCAAATGCAGTGTAGTTGGCATAGGCAGGTTCGGGCACAATAATTTCGTCGCCCGGATCGAGACAGCTCATAAACGCAAAGTTTACGGCTTCCGAACCGCCTGTAGTTATGATAATATCCTGCTCGGTAACATCAATATTGAATGTATGATAATAGGCCGCCAGTTTCGATTTCAGGCTTTTAATACCATCGCTCGGACTGTATTCCAACACGGTACGATCGATATTACGAATGGCATCGAGCGCTTCCTGAGGTGTTTTCAGGTCGGGCTGACCAA
>JBLIZK010000184.1:0-4567 GCA_048859825.1 Paludibacter sp. | reverse complement strand
TGACTGCCGATCAGGTAAAAACACTGGCATTCCAGATTCGCAATATACGAAGTGAGAAACTATTTTTCGTAGCAGGATGTGTGGTGGATGGTAAACCATCGCTAACTGTACTATTGAGTGATGATTTAGTTAGTGCTGGCTTAAACGCAACCAACATTGCTCGTGAAGCAGCCAAAGAAATTCAGGGTGGCGGTGGCGGACAAGCTTTCTTTGCCTCGGCGGGTGGTAAAAACCCTGCAGGAATACAAAAGGCTGTTAAACTGGCACTTGAAGCACTTAAATAACCAATAAAAAAAAAGTTGTCCGTAATTCCCGGACAACTTTTTTTATATTTGGAAATTGTGATTACAATTCTTTTTTGCTGTGTTTCAGTACTTTTGCGTCGGTGTAAAAGAATATCTCCTCTGCCATGTTGTTACAATGGTCACCAATACGTTCAAATTTGCGGAAAATACTTAATAGCTCCATGCATTCAAATGCTCTGTCAGGATTATCTTTTATATATTCAGCAATTTTTATTGTTGCATTTTTGTTTATTTCGTCTACCAGATAATCTTCGCTGAAGATGTTAGCCGCAACCTGAGGTTTTTCGTTCTCAAATGCCTCCAAACTAAGTGTCATCATGGTGTTTACATGCTTCACCATATCGTTTAATTTCGTATCGCTAAATACACCTGCATCAAGAATAATTGATGGGTTAGCAATCAGAATTCGTGAAATTCCATTGGCAAAGTCGGCAATACGTTCTAAATTTGAATTTATTTTTAGTACAGCCAAAACAAAACGCAAATCAATTGCAACAGGTTGGTGCAAAGCAATGATATTTTCGCATGCACTATCAATTTTCAACTCGTAAGCATCGATTTTTTTCTCACGCATTGAAACCTGCATAGCAAGTTCTTTATTAAACGAAAGAATAGCTTCGCCGGCATTGTAAACCTGCGATATGGTCATTCGCCACATTTCTAAAATATCATGGCGTAATGCTCCTAATTCTTGTTCAAGGTGTCTCATATTATTGGGTTGTGTTTTTGTTGTTGATTCTTAGTTAATTCTATCCAAAACGTCCTGTAATGTAGTTTTGTGTTGAAATCTCAGTTGGGTTGGTGAAAATTTTAATTGTATCGTCAAACTCAATCATTTCACCCAGATAGAAATAGGCCGTTTTGTCGCTCACACGCGATGCTTGCTGCATGTTGTGTGTTACAATCATTATGGTGTATTGCTTTTTTAATTCGTGAATTAAGTCCTCAATCTTTGCAGTTGAAATGGGGTCGAGTGCAGAAGCAGGCTCATCCATCAATACTACTTTTGGCGAAATGGCTAATGTGCGGGCAATACACAAGCGTTGTTGTTGTCCGCCTGATAAAGCAAATGCTGATTTGTTAAGTTTATCTTTTACCTCATCCCAAAGTGCAGCGGCTTTAATCGACTCAACCACACGTTCTTCGATAAAGTTTTTATCACGAATACCATTTACTCTTAATCCATATGCAACATTTTCGAAAATAGTTTTTGGAAATGGGTTTGGCTTCTGAAAAACCATTCCAACTTCTTTACGCAATTCATCGACATGAACACCGGGCGCATAAATGTCTTTACCTTCAATTTTTACTGAACCGGTAAGTTTTGTTCCGTCAATCAGGTCATTCATGCGGTTAAGTAAACGTAAAAAAGTGGATTTTCCACATCCGGAAGGACCAATCAGGGCTACGACTTTGTTTTTCTCTACTTCAATGTTGATGTTTTTAAGGGCGTGAAAATCGCCATAATAAAAATCAACGTTTTTTGCTTCAACTGTCAGCATATGTTTTTTGTTTTATAAATCTTGTTTGTATTTGATGTTGAAAATCAAATTAATTCATTTTTACTTTTTTCGAGAAATAGGAACGAAGCATGCTCGCTAATATGTTTACTATCAGTATAATCAGAATAAGTACAAAAGCCGTTCCGTATGCCATTCCGCGCGATGCTTCGATATCTGTACCGCTGGTTGAAATTACATATAAATGATAAGGAAGTGCCATTACCTGATCAAATATACTGTTTGGTAGTTGTGGCAAAAAGTAGGCAGCTACAGTAAAAAGAATTGGAGCAGTTTCACCTGATACCCTACCGATTGATAGAATTAATCCTGTAATTATGTTTGGGAATGCCATTGGTAAAACTACTTTCTGTCTTGTTTGTAATTTTGTTGCTCCTACAGCCAGACTACCTTCTCTGAAAGATTTGTCAATTGCTTTCAAAGCCTCTTCTGTTGTACGAATTACCAAAGGTAATGATAATAAACCAAGAGTTAATGATCCGGCCAAAATTGAATCGCCAAAACCCATTGTATTAACAAAAAGCGACATACCGAATAAACCGAATACTACCGATGGTACACCACTCAGATTATTGGTCATAATGCGTATAAATGATGCCAGTTTATTGTCAGTAGCATATTCGTTCATATAAATTCCCGACATAATACCAATCGGAAAACTAAACAAACTACTTCCTAATACCAAATAGAATGTACCAACTATTGCCGGAAAAATTCCACCTTTTGTCATTCCCTCCTCTGGAGCAGAACTAATAAATTCCCAATTTACCACACTTATTCCTTCCCTAATAATGAAACCAAGGATAAGTATCAGGATGCCTACCACTGAATAACTCATTAATTTAAACAGTGTAAAGGCTATTGCTTGTGTTAATCGTTTATTTTGCATATTTTTTCTTCGAAATAAATTCAGCGCTAATGCTTAAAACTAGTGTAATGACAAATAAAATTGCTCCTAAAGCAAACAGGGCCATATAATGTCCGCTTCCGGCAGGAGCTTCTCCTAATTCAGCAGCGATAGTTGCTGGTATTGTACGTACTGGTTCCAATAATGTGTGAGGAATTACAGCAGCATTTCCGGTTACCATCAATACGGCCATGGTTTCACCAATTGCACGTCCGATACCTAAAACTGCTGCAGAGAGTAGTCCGGATTTTGCATAGGGTATTATCACTTTATAAATGGTTTGCCAGTGTGTGGCACCAAGTGCCAAACTTGCCTCTTTCATTGAGCGGGGTACAGTTCGCATGGCATCTTCGGCTACAGTTATAATTGTAGGCAGTGCCATTATTCCCAAAACAATAGAACCTGCAAGTGCTGTTTCGCCAACGGGCAGGCCGAATGATGTTTGAAGAAATGGAACAATTACTACCAATCCGAAAAATCCATATACTACTGATGGTATTCCGGCAAGTAGTTCAATAAGTGGTTTTAATACGTTTCTTACACGCATAGTGGCAATCTCGGCCAAATATACTGATACTGCTAATCCAAAAGGTAAAGCTAGCAATATAGCACCCAGGCTTACCCAGAACGTACCTAATATCAAAGGTAGTAAACCATATTGTGCTGATGGTGTAGAGGTTGGATACCATTCGCTCCCGCCAAAAAAGTCACCGGGTTTTATTGTTTCATGGTCAAAAAGCACACCTTCAAAGTTTTTTGCTACGTATTGTTTAGGTAGAAAGAGAATAATTCCGGGTGTTTTTGCAGTTAGTTCACTGGCTTTAGCCGGAATGTGCTCAAATTCGGCTCCCAATTCTTCTTCAGTATAATAATTGGTCATGTCGCTTAATCGTACCAATTCAATTGCTAAATCTTCGCCACCTACTTCACTCCAATTGGTGATTTCGCTGTCAAAAATTTCCTTAATCTGATAAGAAGAAAGATGTTTTACTTTATTTTCTTTATTAAGTGCCAAAACATAACCTTCTTCTACAACTGGAGTATTAAATAATCCGGATGCTTCCTTAAAAAGGAAGATTACAATTAATAATATGGTAATACTTGTAATACTCCCACTTATTAGTAAACTGCCCTCTACTAATTTTTCAAAAAATCGTTTCACTTGCAATAATTTATAGTTTTTTCGCACCACAAAGAAAAGTATTACTTATTTCTATTATATTACGTTGGTGTTACAAATATGTTACATCAATTTTTGCTTTCCTACGGTGTTATTATATAGTATATTTCGAGTTAATTTATTTTTGAAAGAATGTAATATATTTGTAATGGCTATGTCAGATAGTTGTAACAAATCTGCTATACTTTTGCTGTGAGTTAAAAACAAAAACATCGATAAATAATGAAATTTAAGTTACTCTTAATGGGAGTAGTATGCTCCTTTGCTTTTACAATGGTTTTTTCGCAAGAAGAAGAAAAAATTGACACATTAAGTGTAGTCGATCAACGATTAACGTTGGTGGAAGATTATGTGGCAAGTTCTAAAAAGTTAAAAATATCTGGTTATATACAGGCTCAGTGGCAGTCTGGTCAACTGGATTCGTTGTCGTCGCTACCTCAGGATTTAAGAGTTGGGGAAACTTTGAATACTATTGAGAAGAATGCCGGTGCATCTCAAATTAATCGCTTTGGAATTCGTAGGGGTCGTATTAAGTTGGCCTACGAGGATTTTGGTTGCACAGGAGTATTGCAATTCGATCTTACTGAAAAGGGCTTAAGCCTTAAGGATGCTTATTTAAATGTAGTAGATCCTTGGATAGGCTATTTTAATGTAA
>JBLIZK010000183.1:0-2282 GCA_048859825.1 Paludibacter sp. | reverse complement strand
GTTAGCAAGGCTTTTCCTAGCTCATATCCATATTGGAGTTCAAGTGAAGCATCTTCGACAAATGGAGAGAGCAAAGATGAAGCATGGACACTTAACTCAGATGGTTCGACAACAAAAGTAAACAAAGAGAGTCCCTTTCATAAAGTTTATTTTTTAGCAATTAGATACTTTTAGAATTACGCATAAATTATCTTTTGCGAAGAGTATAAAAGAATTTTTCAAATGAAAGGAGGAGGTATTTCTCTTCCTTTAGTGTTAAACAGTTTGGTGTTTGAATGGTAGATAGTATATACGTTCTATTTGTTTGGATAAAAATTTAATTAATATGCTTAAACGAGTATTTTCTCTATTTTTTGTTATTTTATTTTTTGCTTTTTTTTCCTGTAAAAAAAAAGATACTGGTGATGATTTTCCTCCAACCGTAATGACAGTGACTCCCTCTGAGGGCGCAGCCGATGTGGATACGTCAACAGTTATCCAAATTAAATTTACGGAACAAATTATACTGAAATCAAATCATCAGATTAAACTGAATAATACAGTAATTAATGCTACTGTTGATGCACGTACACTCATTATTAAAACCACACTTTTACCCGGAACCAACTATATTTTAAATATACCGGCCAACACCATTCTCGATGTGGATGGCAATGCCGCCGATGAAATTACACTGAATTTTACTACTGCAAAATCGGTAACACCCGATGGAACAATATATGAAGCTGAAAATGCTATACTTAGCGGCGATGCCTCTTTGGCTGGTTCATCCGCCGGATACAGTGGTACTGGTTATGTAAATACAAATGCCGGAAATGTGACATTTACTGTTAACATTCCCGAAACCAGCTATTACGACTTATTTTTCCGTTATTTAGTACGCGACCCCAAAAACAACCTGCTGTACGTGGATGGGACAATGGTGGCTGATATTTATTATCCTGCAACTACAGTGTGGAAAGAATTAAAAGCTGGTATGCTGAAACTAACTGCCGGCTCTCATACTTTTTCATTTGTAAAAAGCTGGGGCTACACTGAGCTGGATTATGCCCGTATTCAAAAAAACAATTCCGGGCCTGTGGCTTTTAACATAGCGTCAGCACCTGCAACAACCAATGCATCAGCACAAGCAGTTAAACTCTACAATTATTTGAAAAGTAGTTTTGGTACAAAAATTATTTCAGGAGCTATGGCTGCTCACAGCACCAATATAAATGAGGCCATTTGGATTCATGACAATGCCGGTAAGTGGCCTGCATTTACGTTTTTCGATTTTATTGACCATACTAACCTGAACCAAAACTGGGTAAAATACAACGATCCTTTTACTTTAGGACAAGAATGGTGGAACAACAATGGTGTGGTTGGGTTTTCATGGCACTGGCGCGACCCGCTTACCAAATCGGGTAGTTTTAATACCTCGGAAACCAGCTTTGATGTGACAAAAGTTACCGATACAAGTTCTGCCGAATACAAAGCCATGATTGTGGATATCGACGTAATAGCGGGCTATCTCAAGCAATTTAAAGAGGCCAATATCCCTGTTATTTGGCGACCATTACACGAAGCCGAAGGTGGCTGGTTTTGGTGGGGTGCAAAGGGAGCTGAACCCTGCAAGGCTCTGTGGAGGCTGCTATTTGACCGATTGGTGAACCATCATGGATTGAACAACCTGATTTGGGTGTGGACCACCAGCGCTTCGGACAATGCTGCTAATTGGTATCCTGGAGATGAATATGTGGATGTTTTAGGCATGGATATTTATCCGGGATCTAATCAACATGGGTCGCAGTATATTTCATTCAATAAAGTGCGTGAATTCACCGGAGGAAAAAAAATGATTACACTTAGCGAGTGTGGTTCCGTTCCTGACCCTGCTGTAATGTTGGAATATGGCGATGCATGGTCGTGGTTTATGCCCTGGAACGGCGATTATACCCGCTCCGATTCACACAACGGAGCTACATGGTGGCATAAATTCTTTAGTTACGATTATGTGGTAACAAGAGATATGATGCCAAGTTTAAAGTGAAAGACCACCCCCAACCCCTGAAGGGGAGTTTAGAAATGTAATGTAAGAAAACTATAAAGAATATGAAAATTAAACAATTATTAAAAGCTACTGCTCACTTAGTTCCCCTTCAGATGCTAGGGGTTGTTTTTATGGTATTTATCTCTATAACTGCCTCTGCTCAGTGGGCTTTCCGCTTGCCCGCCATAATAAGTAATCATGCTGTTTTTCAGCAATCGGCCGACGTTAAACTAGATCGGAAGAGCACACG
>JBLIZK010000182.1:0-2847 GCA_048859825.1 Paludibacter sp. | reverse complement strand
GATAAGAGCATCGGCACCCGCATTGTAAATTTCGTAGATCAATTTCTCGGCTTCGGGCAATTGCTCGTCGGTAAGAATTGTGTTTAGCGCCACATAAACCTTTGAGCGGTATTGGTGGGCGTATTTTGCTAATGTTTCAATATCATCAACTGAATTTCCGGCTGCAGCTCTTGC
Organism: Paludibacter sp.; assembly: GCA_048859825.1. Lineage (GTDB taxonomy): Bacteria > Bacteroidota > Bacteroidia > Bacteroidales > Paludibacteraceae > Paludibacter. The sequence continues at coordinate 2,673 of JBLIZK010000182.1, read as the reverse complement.
GCCAAATTTTGAGGCACCAATATACACTGCATCCGCACCATGATTGATGGCAGCAATTCCGCATTCAAGGTTTTTTGCGGGAGATAATAACTCTGTTTTTCGGGTAGTATTCAATATTTTGTATTTGAAGAATATTTGTTCTCAATTAAAACTCAATGTCATACAGATGCTTCCCATCGCGAATGAACCATTCCAAACTCATGTCGGTCATTGGGTGGCTGCGCAATCGTTCCAGAATTTCGTGGCTTACTGTCGCAGCGTGACTGCCAACCATGCTTACACGGTGTACCTGGTCCACAGTTTTAAAACTGGCTGCGAGCACTTTGGTGTTGAGTTTAAATTCACGTATGTTGTCCACAATGTGTTTTACCACTTCGATGCCGTGCGAAGATATGTTGTCGAGGCGGTTCACGTAGGGTGCTACCCAATCGGCACCAGCGCGCGCGGCTACCAGAGCTTGTTGTTGTGTGAAAATGGCTGTGGCGGTTACATTAATACCGGCATCCTTGAGCATTGGCATGGCTTTGTAGCCTTCCTGCGATACGGGAATTTTTGCAAAATAGTTATCGCCGAGGCTGTATTTGGCTTTGTAAGTTTTGGCTTCGCGTACCATATCTTCAGCTTTATCACTAATCATTTGTATGTGAAGCATTTTATCGCCCACGAGCTCGATAATTTTGGGTAAAATAACTGACAGAGGTTGATTCTCGGCTCCAATGATGGTGGGGTTGGTGGTAACTCCCTGAATTGGAAAATAATAGAAAAGTTGCTTCAACTCTTCTAAATTTGCGGTATCTGCTAAATAAATCATGGGTTTGAGTTTGATTGTTTGATACTGCAAAGTTACTGCTTTTTTAAACTGAGCAGGTAAAACAAGCGGTTTTTTTTGAAAAATATAGCCGAGGTCGCTTATTTGGAGTGAATTATCTTCCGGTATATGCAGGTATCGTTGTTGCAAATGGCACAACCGTATTCATGGTGCCTCAAATGTGCACCAATGCCTATCAGGCCACTAACAGACTTGCGGGGTGTCATCAGGCATGAATCGCTTATCGATATGCCCGTAGGATTTTTGCCGATTAGTTCGAAAAGTGCTTTTTGATCGGACAGAGGCCAGTTGCAGTAACCGGGACTGTAACGATTAGATATTTTTAATTGCCTGCCAGCCATTTCGTTTTTCAGTTGCAGCTGAATTTTATTCATGGTATTTTCTACCGTTAACGATCCGATTGCGTCCAGAATATAGGCTTCCATAATATCGCCCTGTTCATTTAACTGATTGGTGAGTCGTGTAAAGTCTTCACCGGCCGTACATAAAAACAATGCAACCTGTGTTGCCTCTTTGATATATCCGCACACTTGCCGACCTATATCAAGCGTTGTATCTTCAATCTTCAACAAACCCTCTTTCAATAACAGTTGTTGAACATCTTTAATGATAAATCCTCCTGAAATTCCGGTGTCAAAATTCAGTTCCTCCAGTATTTCTCTGATGAAAACGACTGCCGGATGTTCTTCTTCTAAATCTGTAGATTGAATGAAATCCAGAATCTCATCGAAAGTAGGGGCAACTTCGTCAAAAGAAAATGTAAAAAAGGAACTACCCCTAACCCCTAAAGGGGAACAAATATTACTTTTGTTTTCCATTCTTTTTCTAATTATCAGAGCTAATACTTCTTACTCCCCTTTAGGGGGTGGGGGTAGTTGGGCTAACTGTTTCCAGAAAAACCCGGATATTTTCTTCGGGCACAAATGGAGGCAGATCGCAACCGCTCGAAATTACAAAGTTAGGGTGTGCAGCTGTTAGTTGCAAGAGCGCTTCCGTCTCAGACCTTACTGATTCAACAGTACCTTGTTTGAACACCCCCACGGGGTTGAGATTGCCCATAACAATGATGTGTGATGGACATTCTGCTAAAACCTGTTGCATGTCGATGGCATTGCCGAAATGGAGAGCATTGGCTCCACTTGCCACCATGGCCTGTGTGCATTGGCCTGTATTGCCGCAATTGTGTAGAATTACAGTAAAGGTATCGTCCTGTACGGCATCCACAATTTGCTTTACAAAATCGGTGGAGTAGGTTTGACATTCGTCGTTGGCCAACAGTCCGGCTGCGGGTTCGGCAATTATAACTCCATGTGTACCTGTTTCTTTTAGAGCTTTGCAGTAGTCGATCAGAAAATCGGTGCATTTTTGCAAAAGCTGCAACATGGCATCGGGTTCAATATAGATGGCGACCATAATTTCGGACATATCGTACAGGCGACCTGCCAGCGAAAACGGACCTATACAGCACGAAAAAACGGGTTTGCTATGAATGTTTTGGGCTGCCAGCTTATTTGCAAGTAAAAACTGCGGAATGCGCCCCGCAGTCAAATCAGGCACTTGCAGGGCATCGATGGCTGCTGCATCAGCAAGTAAGCGTTCCGATACGGTTGGAATTTCGTGGTCGGGCAGGTTGATGGTTGCACCAAAGGCTTCAGCTTCGACGGTAAGATCCATCATAGCCATACAGGCTATGGTGTCGAAATTATCGGCTACGTACTGTATGGCTTTGTACTGAATATTGCCGTCGGTTACGGCTTGTTTTACTGTATAACCAAGTGCTTCAATACCGGGATGCGTCATTACTGGCATTGCCAACCGTTTATTGCTCTGAAGTATGGACTGAA
>JBLIZK010000181.1:0-2946 GCA_048859825.1 Paludibacter sp. | reverse complement strand
GATGCTGGAACGGCATCGGTTGTTTCGCCCGGGCGATAGATAATAAAAGGTACGGGTTTATTTGTGTGCGTTTTAAAGGCGCAGGGGGTAGGGTGGTCGGGTAAAATAGCAATCGTTACCGGTTCGTCCCAGGTTGAAACTTCATCAAGAATTGGTTTTACAATTCTTGCATCAAGATATTCAATTGTTTTTATTTTTAAATCAACGTCGCCTTCGTGTCCGGCTTCGTCGCTGGCTTCAATGTGTAGGTATACAAAATCATCCTCTTTCAACGCATTGATAGCTGCTTCGGCTTTTCCTTCGTAATTTGTATTGTATAAACCTGTTGCTCCTGGTACTAAAATCACCTTTAAACCGGCATACACCCCGATTCCACGAATTAAATCGACGGCCGAAATTACAGCACCTGTTTTCAGCTTGTAAAGTTCGGTTAAAGTTTTCATTTCGGGTTTATAGCCCGGCGACCATGGCCAAATGCTATTCGCTTTGTCTTTGCCGACAGCAGCTCTTTTCAGGTTTACGGGATGGTTCTCAAGCAATTTCTGCGATTTTAATATTAAATCATTCAGAGTATTGGCTGTTTCATCTGCTTCAGCAGCTTCGCTTTTTATCATTACATCAATAAAAGGTGTGCCCGGTACATCATGAGGAGCAGTGCATCTGAGTTGTTTTTTTCCACCTTTTAGTTTTAATAAATGACGGTACGATACTCCCGGATAGAAGTTGATTTGGTCGTTGCCCAGTTCTTTTTGCAGAAAATGAATTAATTCCTCCGCTTCTTCGTTACTAATATGACCTGCAGAGTGATTTTTAATTTTCCCGTTTTCAATGCAAATAAGGTTGCAACGCATAGCCATTTCGCCTTTTTCAATGGCTATGCCCATGCTGGCTGCTTCGAGCGAGCCACGTCCTTCGAAGACTTTTGGTACATCGTAACCCATTACACTCATGTTCGCTATTTCGCTCCCGGGTGCAAAACCTTCAGGAATAGTGTCGAGCATGCCACAGCGTCCCATCGAGGCTAATTTGTCGATAGTGGGTTTGTTGCTTGCCTCCAGGCATGTTTTGTTGTTGAGCGATTGTATTGGCTCGTCAGCCATGCCATCGCCAAGAATAATTATATATTTCATGTGTTATGTTTTTTATTTATCAAATGGAACTCAATATGGACGTTTCAAGTATTTAAAACAGATTTTATTCGTTTTGGTTATGTTTTGTTTTACAAAAATAAACCCGGATTAAAAACTAATTCTGAAATTTAAAGCCGATACACAATTGACTTACGAAATTTGTTTATAAATACTTTTGAAAGTTAGGGAGCGCTTTTTCGAAAATTTCGACAGCCTGTTCCATTGAACTGTAACATTCGCCTCCGGCAGCGTTTAAATGTCCACCTCCGTTAAAGTTCTCTGCCGAAAATTTGTTTGCCGGAAATGTACCCTGCGACCTGAGCGATACTTTTATTTTATCCGTATCTTCGCGCATAAAAACTGAAAACACAATTCCGGAAACGGAAAGCGGCATGTTTACCAAACCTTCGGTATCGCCTGTTTGATAGTTGAATTGTTCCAGTTCTTCGGAACTCAAAGTGATGAGTGCAGCCTGGTATTCGGGGTATAGTTTCATTTTGTGGTACAATGCATATCCGGTCATTCTTAAGCGATCTGCACTTGAATTGTTGAATACTTTTCGATAAATATCGTCCTTGTCTACCCCTATTTTTATTAATTCAGAGATAATGGTATATATCTCCTGTTTGTTTGAATTATAAGTAAACGCACCTGTATCTGTCATCATACCGGTGTAAATACATTCGGCACTGGCCAGATTGATTTTCGAAAAATCGCCCATACGGCATATCAGTCTAAAAACCAATTCGCTGGTGGATGCAATTTCAGGGTACGAAATGGTAACCCTGGCAAAGTCGCCCGGATGCAAGTGATGATCAACCAGTATTATTGGTGCTTTAGAAGCCATAACAGCCTTTTCGAGCTTTGCAAGTCTGCTGGGCACATTAAAATCCAGTGTGAAGATCAGATCGGTATTCTCGATGATTTCTTCGCATTTGTGCTGATTCGTTTCATAAACCAGTACATTTTCGGCGCCCGGCATCCACGACAAAAAGGATGGAAAAGCCGTGGGAACTATTATTGTAGGTTCTTTTTCAATCGTCATTAAGTAGTGCCATAAGCCTAAAGAAGAGCCCATTGCATCGCCATCCGGACCTACATGCACAACAATCACAATTTTTTCAGCTTTGTCAATTTCTTTTTGTGCTTTGTGTATCAGGTCTTCAGCTATAATTTTTGATATCATCCGACTTCAGTTTTAAATTGATTACAAAAGTAGCAAAAAAATAGCAAATTGAATGAATTTCAATTGGAATCGTGCTGTTTATTCTTTCAATATGAATGCCCCTTTTTCAGCGATTGAATAAAATTCAATGTGCCTTTTGATACATTCATTTCGGATATTTTCGGTATACCATTCGGATATACTTGCATCTACTACAACTAATTTTGGTTGAATGTTATTAAAAAGCTGTTTAGTTTTGGGTTTCGATTTATTGCCGACGACTAAAATATCAGTCATCAATTGAGTATGCCGGCTTGTTTTTTGCCAATGAACTGGTTTGCAGATAGTAATCCGTTTTTTTAGAAAATAAATGTAATTGTCTGAAATCCAGTTGCCGGTGTTGATTTGTACAGGTGTATCAATGTAGTTTTTGCGCCAATAAACGCCAGCAATCTTTGCTGTTTCGGTGATATTATTCGAGATCACAAAGTTTCTCCCATTTTCAATGCAATTTATGTGATAGCCTTTGCTGGCAGCGTATACAATGAATTGTGAGGAGTTTTTTGTTTTGTAAATGTCGGTTATTGCAATGATTATGATAATCAGAAAACTTAATAAACCGGCTATAAGGTAGTTTGCTTTTTTTCTGAT
>JBLIZK010000180.1:0-2490 GCA_048859825.1 Paludibacter sp. | reverse complement strand
GAATCACAGTAATATTCTTAAATCTTATACCACTTGACTCACTTAACTCCGCTCCGTATTTTGAGGTAAAAAAACCATTTTCGACATTTATATTCGTAATATTCATTTCGGGTAACCCATTGAAAAACATGGCTCTGTTTGCATGACGCGAAACAATATTTTTAACATAGATATTTCGGAAAGCAGGTGTTTTTTCGTCAACCGGTGGTACAATCACATCAACCGGAGTTTTATCGCCATCCTCCATAGCTTCCGAAGCTGATTTTCCGCCATAATAAAGGTCGAAAAGAAAGGAATCTGTAGCTATATCGAACATATAAATACCATCAATGTAAATATTTTCAACTACACCACCTCTGCCACGTGTGCTTTTAAAGCGCAATCCAACATCGGTACCTAAAAACTGACAGTTACGCACCATCACATTTTTAACACCACCCGACATTTCGCTACCTACAACAAAACCACCGTGACCCTGAAATACCTTACAATTGTCTACAATCAAGTTTTCAGTAGGCATTGCACGCCGGCGTCCATCTTCATCCTTGCCCGACTTAATGCAAATAGCATCATCGCCTACATCAAAAGTACTATTGATAATGAGTGAATTTTTACACGATTCCAAATCAATACCATCGCCATTTTGTGAATAACCCGGATTTCGTATAAACACGCCATCCACAATCACATTTTCGCACATAAGCGGATGTACGTTCCAACTTGGTGAGTTTTCGAACAAAACCCCTTGTAACAACACGTTTTTACATTCAACCAAACTAACCATAACCGGACGTAAGAAATCACGTACTTCCATCCATTCGGCATCAGTTTTTAAGCCTTCAGGCACATTCATATTAGCAATAGCATCTCCTTTGAGTGAACTTTCAGAAGGAAACCAATAATTGGGATTTTTCAGTACACCACCCGATTTCACAACTGATTTCCAGTGTTTTTCAGTCACTTTTTCTCTTTTAAGCGGACGCCACACATGACCTGACCCATTTATTGAACCATCGCCGGTAATAGCTACATTCACCAAACCTTTTCCATAAATTGGCGATATACAACGTTTTGTATCCAGACCTTCGAAACTTGTCTCAATAATTGGATAAAGTTCAAAATCAGGGTTAAACAGAATAAGAGCACCTTTTTCAAGATGAAGATTGATGTTCGATTTCAGTTTAATAGGCCCTGTATACCAAACTCCGGCAGGAACGATTAACTTTCCACCACCTTTAGCCACGAGCATATCAATTGCCTTAGCAAAAGCATCAGTATTCATGGTTTCACCATCACCTACCCCACCAGCATCAGTAATACGAATTGTATTATTTTTAAAGACAGGTGCTTTGAGAGTTTTCATCTCAAACGGCAGACTTTTGAAATACGATGCATAATTACTTTTCGCCTGCAAATTATTTGTCGTCAGAATTAATCCAACTGCAATAACCGTTCTGGTGATTATTAAAAATGTTTTATTCATTTGTAAATAACATGTTTACAACAAAAACAAGTCTGTAAATTATTAAATAAAAATATAATACATCCTTGTTTTTGTTCGTTTAAAATTTTTTATCTCCAACGTGGATCTCCGGCAGATGATTTTCCAGCAAACCCGGAATCCAAAATGCTAAAATCACCATTTGTCGGATCTGTCCATAATGAATTTGAAGTTCCCGTATATATTGTCATTTTTGATTTTAATGATGTAGTAACATCAGGCACTACCGGAATAGGGTCATCTACATAATCAGAAGTGTAATATGAACCCGAAACAGTAAGTGGTGTATTAGTTGCAAATCTAATTCCATTTGCACCTTTGCTAGTTGTACCTGTAAGTCCGAAAATAGAATTTCGAATAGTTACACCAGATGCAATTAAGGCTCCATTAAAATCAAATAAATAACGTGCTGAATTTATATCCTGCATTCCTTTATAAATATTGCAATTTATAATTGAAACTCTATTTAAATTCGAAACAACAGTTGAAGATGCAGTTCTTAAAATCAAACTACCTTTGAAATTATTGAATGTACAATTTTCAAAGAATATATTTTTCACATCATCAGCAGTATTGATATTTACTATGGCATAAGTACTGGTGAAACCAATGTCTGAAATTGTAGTTTTTTTCACATCCAAAGTATCAATAACCTGATTTTTACCACCTTGCAGACGGAATGGTGTATTTCCAAAATTACGTAGAACACAGTTATTCAGTGATAGTTTTGACAAAGTGAATTTCAAATTATTATTAATAAAATATCCGATTTTTGTGTTTGTATTCAAATTATCGCAATAACCTGTAAAATCTATATTTTCGAAACTTAACTTATCAAATATAGAATTTTCTGTAAAACCTATCATAGAAGCAGTCGTACTTGGAGTTCCTTGAGTCATTGCTACAATTGATAATACTGAGGGGCTTTCTCCTTTGATTCTGAGATTTTTATCAAATCTAATTGTATTACTTCCCGTACCAAACACTCC
>JBLIZK010000179.1:0-3517 GCA_048859825.1 Paludibacter sp. | reverse complement strand
ACGGTTCAAAACGCTCCACCAAAGCCAATGCATATTTTACGGGATTTGGCCCTAAGAAAAGAATTGTATTATACGACACACTGATGGACAAAATGACCACCAATGAAATTGTGGCTGTGTTGGCACATGAAACAGGTCATTATAAGCACAAACATGTGCTAAAAAGCATGTTTATATCATTACCAAATTCCTTACTCTTGTTCTACTTATTGGGGGTATTTCTTAGCAGCGATGCTTTGGCGCAAGCGTTGGGCGGAAAAGAAGCTTGCTTTCACCTGAATGCACTGGCATTTGGCATACTATACACGCCATTTTCGCAAGCGCTCGACCTGTTTGGCAATTATGTGTCGCGCAAAAATGAATACCAGGCTGATAAATATGCTGCTGATTACCAATTGGGAACCGAGCTTATTTCAGGATTAAAGAAATTATCATCGAGCTCACTCAGTAACTTATTACCGCATCCGGTATATGTATTTTTTCACTACTCACATCCAACTCTTTATCAAAGAATAATGAGTATCAACAAAAACACTTCACTCTAAAAATGAACGAGTTATGATATTAGGAATAATGGGTGCTATGCCCGAGGAAATGGATAAAATTATCGGAGCTATAACTGATAAAGAAATTATTGAAAAAGGAAGCCGGATTTACTACAAAGGTAAACTATACGGTCAGGATGTTGTAGCAGTATTTTCACGCTGGGGGAAAGTGGCTGCAGCTACTACAGCCACCAATATGATTCTTGATTTTAATGTCGACCGAATTGTATTTACCGGAGTAGCTGGTGCAATATCACCTGATTTGAATGTGGGCGATATTGTTATAGCTCAACGTCTTTATCAGCACGATATGGACGCCCGACCACTTATGCGTCGCTTCGAAATACCTTTAACAGGAAAAACTTCGTTCGAAATTCCACAACAAAATGTTGATATAATGATGAAGGCTGTTCATACATTCCTCAAAACAAACAAGGAATTCCGAAAAATATTAAGCGATCAGAATATTCTGTATCCCAAACTATTAACCGGCGATATTGCAAGTGGCGATTTGTTTATTTCGAGTACTGAGATGAAAAATGCTTTAATTAAAAATCTGCCATCGGTGGTGTGTGCCGAAATGGAGGGAGCAGCTGTAGCTCAGGTTTGCGACGACTATGGTATCCCGTTAGTTGTGGTTCGCGTCATATCCGATTCAGCCGACGAGGAAGCACATACCTCTGCTATAGGCTTTGTGAATCAACATGCGGGTGATTATTCACTCTCAATTTTAAAAGAATATATTTTATTGATTAATCAGTAAGTTTTTTTGTTACCTTATTTCCATGTTTTGTAATCGGCGGATTACAATAATTGTATTGATTTTTCTTATCACTTAAAATAAATCATTTAAACAATTTAATGCTTATGGAGAATAACATTTTTTATTTAGTCCCGGTGGCTTCACTTATTGCACTTGGCTTTGCTTACTACTTTTTTAAGCAAATGATGGCCGAAAGCGAAGGTACAGACATCATGCGAAAAATTGCCCTTCACGTTCGTAAAGGTGCAATGGCTTATCTGAAACAACAATACAAGGTTGTAACCATGGTTTTTGTTGTTTTGGCTTTAATATTTGCTATAATGGCTTACTTTAACCTGCAAAATGCATGGGTACCCTTTGCATTTCTAACAGGTGGATTCTTTTCAGGGCTGGCCGGATTCTTCGGAATGAAAACAGCTACATATGCCTCTGCCCGTACCGCCTACGCTGCTCAAGAGTCACTCAACAAAGGCTTAAAAGTTGCCTTTCGCTCAGGAGCTGTAATGGGTCTTACGGTTGTAGGTCTTGCCTTGCTCGACATTTCAGTTTGGTATCTTATCCTTGATTATTTTGTGGACGGAGCCGAACATAATAAACTGATTTACATCACCACCACTATGCTTACCTTTGGAATGGGGGCGTCTACACAAGCTCTTTTTGCTCGTGTGGGTGGAGGTATATATACAAAAGCAGCCGATGTGGGTGCCGACCTTGTTGGAAAAGTGGAAGCTGGTATCCCCGAAGACGATCCGCGCAATCCGGCTACTATTGCCGACAACGTAGGCGATAACGTAGGCGACGTGGCAGGTATGGGAGCCGACCTTTACGAATCGTATGCCGGTTCAATTTTAGCAACCGCAGCACTTGGCGCTTCAGCATTTTTAGCCAATGAAACGATGCAATTAAAAGCTGTTTTTGCCCCAATGATAATAGCTGCTGTGGGTGTAGTGCTTTCAATTATTGGTATTTTCATGGTAAAAACCAAAGAAGGTGCAAAAATGAAAGATTTGTTGGGTAGTTTGGGGCTTGGTGTTAACGTTAGTTCTGCACTTATCGCCGTTTCTACATTTGTAATTCTTTGGGCTCTTGGTATTCAAAACTGGATAGGCATATCGTTTTCTGTAATCGTAGGGCTTATTGCAGGCATTATCATCGGCCAGGCAACCGAATATTACACATCGCAAAGTTACAGTCCAACCAAAAAAGTAGCCGAAAGCTCGCAAACAGGCCCTGCCACAGTTATTATTTCCGGTTTAGGACTTGGAATGATTTCAACAGCAATACCCGTTGTAACCATTGCATTTGCCATTGTACTTGCATTTATGGCTGCCCAATTTGATGTACAAACAATGACTTATACAGCCAATTTATCATTGGGATTGTATGGAATTGGTATTGCAGCCGTAGGTATGCTATCAACACTGGGCATTACACTGGCAACTGATGCTTATGGCCCGATTGCCGACAATGCCGGTGGAAATGCCGAAATGAGTGGTTTGCCGAAAGAGGTACGTCAACGCACCGATGCTTTGGATGCTCTTGGTAATACAACTGCCGCCACAGGTAAAGGATTTGCTATTGGCTCGGCAGCTTTAACGGCATTAGCCTTATTAGCTTCTTATATCGAAGAAATAAAAATCGCACTGGAACGCATTGCTCATTCATCGGCCGATGGTTTAGCAAGAGTTGGTACGCAATTACTATCGGTAGAGCAAATCAAAATTGCATCGTTTAACGATTTTATGGAATATTACAATGTAACTTTAATGAACCCTATTGTATTGGTAGGTATTTTTATTGGAGCGATGATGGCGTTTGTATTCTGTGGATTAACAATGAATGCAGTTGGACGTGCAGCTCAAAGTATGGTAGCTGAAGTGCGTCGTCAATTCCGTGAAATAGTGGGCATAATGGAAGGAAAAGCTGAACCCGATTATGCACGCTGCGTGGCTATATCGACCAAAGGTGCTCAACGCGAAATGCTATTCCCATCAATCCTGGCTATAGTCGTTCCGGTTATTACAGGTGTGATTCTTGGAGTTGCCGGTGTTTTAGGGCTTCTTATTGGCGGATTAAGCACCGGATTTGTATTGGCCGTATTTATGGCAAATGCAGGAGGAGCCTGGGACAATGCTAAAAAATACATCGAAGAAGGCAACTTTGGAGGTAAAGGTTCTGATAATCATAAAGCTACTGTAGTAGGCGACAC
>JBLIZK010000178.1:0-2974 GCA_048859825.1 Paludibacter sp. | reverse complement strand
GGGTGTTAGATGCCAGTATATCAAACTGGCGCAACTTTAAACCTGCAGCTGAATTGGTAGTAGACGATGATGTAAACAACACACCATTTCCGCGTGCTTCACCCCACAACATCAGTTCTTCCTGTGCATTTCGTAGTCTGTAATAGCCGGCACCTAATACGGCTTCCACATCTTCTTTGGTTTTCCAGAATTCGTCAGTACTCTGATTGTTTTCCGGAACAACTGTTAAATAGTCCTCGCACGAACTTGTTGCGAAAACGAACAGCAGTAATAAGAGTATATAATTGAATTTTATCATAACAATTCAGTATTAAAGATTAAGATTTAAACCCATTGCAAATCGTATTGGTTTTGGAGTAGAAGCATTATCAATATACATTGGATATAAGCTGTTAACGAATGAAAGCTTAATCTCAGGATCCTGCCCTTTGTATTTGGTAAAGGTAATTAAGTCGTAACCTGTAACATATACCTGCAAACGTTTGATATGAACTTTTTGCAACATTTTTTTAGGCAAATCGTACTTTAATGTAAGGGTTTTCATACGTAAAAACGAGGCATCCTCCAGGAATCTGTCCGAGCCTAAATCGTTGTATCCACGACCATATAATGCGCGGGGTATTTCGGTATCATCGCCCTCAAATCGCCAGCGACGCAGCACAGCTGTACTCTGATTATCAAAACCATACATATACTCATTGTTCATACGAACGGCGTTGATAACCTTTTGTCCGGCACGTCCGTGAAACGAGGCAGTAATACCAAAACCCTTATACATTACATTAAATCCAAAACCGCCAATAAACAAAGGGTTTGAATTACCAATGTATACAATATCGTATTTATTAATAATACCATCGTTATTCATGTCGGCATATTTTGCGTCGCCCGGATACACTTTCACAGTTCCGTTTTTCATAATTACAGGGTCACCATCGATGTCGGTAATTAAGCTTCCATCCGCATCGCGTGCGTAGGTTTCCTCAACATTCTGGTATACACCCAAACACTTGTACCCATAGAACGAACCCAAAGGATCACCTGCCGAAAATTTATAGGCATAATTTTTATTACCGAATGATGGATAATATGTATCCTGCTTGTTCTCAGGCAAATCAATAATCTTATTGCGATTTTGCGCTATATTAAAATTCATGCTTACCGTCCAGTTCTTATCCTTTAGCAATGTAACATCTGTCATAAATTCATATCCTTTGTTTTCCATTGAACCTGAATTATAGAACTTCACTGTGGAATATCCGGTAGTTGAAGGAACCTTGAGATCAGTTTGCAAAAGATTGGATGTTGTTTTATTGTATAAATCAAGTGAGAAATTTAGTTTCCCGTTGAAGAATCCGAAATCAATACCAATATTTCCCTGCGAAATAGTTTCAAAGCCAATATTTTCTAATTGCACACGTATCGGTTCAACAGCTGAAACATCCATATAACCATTAGTAATTGCGCTTAGTGCTCCTACGTATTGTGCAGAGCCCGAAGGTGAGTTGCTGCTTTGTCCCCAGTTTACACGCATTTTCCCCATCGACAGGGTTTTGAAATCCTTCAAAAACGGTTCGTCGCTGAAAATCCATGCCACACCTACATTCGGGAATGCCCCCCAACGTGTTTTCACCGGTAAGCTTGAACTCGCTTCTACATTTAAACCTGCATTTAAAATGTAACGATCCAGGAAAGTATATTGTGTATTTAGTAATCCTCCTACCTGTTTGTAAACCACATGACCTGAACCCGCACTTATTTTAGAATAGGCACCCGATATTATATCAGTTATTCCATCACTTGGATTACCTACTGTGGTGCCTGAAAAAGACGATGAACTCTTGTATTCAGTATTCCACTTGGCACTAATAAGCAGTTTATGTCTTTCTTCAAATGTTTTGTTAAAAATAAGTGTATTTTCAGTTGTCAGATATAACAAATCAGAACCACCCTCGGTACTTAAACCCGCTTTTGCACTTGTATACGCCACCCCTGTTACGCTTTGAGGTAAGAATTTTTCAGTTCCGTTTAAATCTGTTTGAAAACCTACAATACCATAATAATCCAATCCGTTAAAGATTTTATAATGCAGATTAAATAACATAACACTGGAAGCTGAAGTAGTTTGGTTACGTGCCTCGTTTGCCAGAGCAACTGTATTGTGAATAATCTTATTATCCTCAAAGCCTTCACCCAAAACCATATACGGACTAAAATACTCTTTAGTAGCCCTACCATCATCGCCTATAATGTACGGGCTCATGTTGGGCATATTAATCAGCGACTGAGTTCGGATTGAATTATCAATACCATCAGTATAAGTGGCATTACGCACCCCTCTGGTAAAGCTATAGTTGATACCCAAGTCCATTCTGTCCGAGAATTTATAGGTCATATTAAAACGACCGCTCAAGCGTTTAAAGTTGGTACCAATGGTTGTACCCTGACTGGCTAAATGCCCCAACGATAAACGGTAGATTGCTTTTTCGCCACCTCCCGATAATGAGAAGTTGTTTTCGTACGAATAGCCATTTTGGGTGATTAAATCCAACCAATCAACATCCTGGTTATATTCTTTAAAAAACTTATAGTTCGGGTCAAAGCTTAACTCATAATACTCTTTTGTGTTGTTTTGTAAGATGTTCTGATATGTTAAACCTTCATTACTCCCAACTCCCACATCGTTTAACGAGTTCCACAATGCATCCTGTATCAGGGAAGTATACTGTTTGGCATTTAGCATTGGTATACTGTTTCGTTCTTTGGTGGTTTCTAGTTTGGTAGAATAAGTAAAAGTCATTTTTCCTTTCGAACCCTTTTTGGTAGTAATAAGTAAAGCTCCGTTTGCAGCTTTTGAACCATACAATGCAGTAGCAGCCGCATCTTTTAGTACTTCAATACTCAAAATATCAGTCGGCGAGATATTTAAAAGCTGACTATAATCATCAGAGTTTGCTGTTGCAAAGTTAAAATC
>JBLIZK010000177.1:0-8553 GCA_048859825.1 Paludibacter sp. | reverse complement strand
AAACTTTTCCCGGGCATTACAAAGGAAACTGTAGAGGCCATTTTAAATATTTCAAACCTGAGGGCAGTTGTAATCGAATCGTTTGGAGCCGGGAATGCTCCTCGTGCCAAATGGCTTTACGAATTGCTCAAACACGCGAACGACCGTGATATCATCATGGTAAATCGTAGCCAATGCAGCACAGGTTCTGTTGAAATGGGGCGCTACGAAACGAGTCTGAACCTGATGTCGGCAGGCGTATTGAGTGCCTATGATTGTACTCTGGAGGCAATTATTACCAAACTAATGCACCTGTTAGGTGAATATGACAATACCGAACAGGTGAAACAAAAACTTACAGTTAGTGTTTGTGGTGAGATGACAGTTAGTCGTCATTAAAAGTGCAATTTGAGGGCTGCCAGAAGAGTCACTACCTGAAAGCGTTCGCCCCAGTTTCCATTCTGATAAAGCCATATACAGTCGTTGCGCAATTCGTCCTCATTTACACGCTCAATATTGTCGTGGAAATAACTGTTAATCGTATCGGCCAGGGCTTTGTTGTTAGTCAACCAGTAATCAAACGGATTCATACCAGACTTTTGTTGCCCTGCTATTTTATCGAAAAACTTCAGGCTCATGCGTTTATAATAAGCCAAATCAAAATACTTCTTATTATTCAACGATTTAAGTGGCGAAACACCTGTTTTTTCCCACGGATAACGTGCGAATTCCTTATTACGAAGCTCAATCCAATCGATGTAAATTTTTTGTTTAAACTTCAGGTTTTCAGGGATTGAATAACAATAGCTCAAAAAATCCAAATCGAGAAACGGCGATGCGCTCTGTGTGAAAACATCGAGGTAGTAATTGCCATTCATAGCCCCTGAAAAACCTCGCCCATAGAATTTATAGAGTTCTTCGGAGCTATAATCACTCTGTACTTTATGGATATAGGGAGTGGCTTTTGCCAGTAATTTTGACGAATAAACACTCGCCGACAATTCCGGCTTAACAATTTGCGGTTTCGACAGAAACGAACCTAAAACAGCATCGCCAATTAATCCGGTATGCACAATACCATAAGGATTAAAGTTCATATTCCGGCACGATTTATACATGTGTGCGCTTCCGGCATAAATTATTAACCCATCGTTATAGCTCACAATTTCATCAATCGGACTCAGGTAATTACCATTATCGAGCGATTGAAACAAGAACTCATGTTGATGGTCGATAGCAATTTGTTTGGCAATTTGCTCATCAAGGTAATTCGCCTGCGAAAAAGTAAAATTCAGCTGACGATGGTAGCCCATTTTATGCGCCATAAGTACCGTCATACGCGAATCGAGACCTCCGCTTAAGGTGGCAATATGGTCGTAACCATATTCCTTGTCTTTTTCAAATTCGCGCTGTATAGCCTGGCGAAACAAATTATCCACATTGTCGATAACAGCCGCATGCGAATCACGATTTCTTTCCACCATACTTAAATGGAAATACTGCGTCAGATGCATTTTTCCATCGCCATATTGCATCAGAGTGCCAGGCAATAGCCTTTCCACCCCTTCCAAATAGGTTTCGTGATTAAGCATAAAGCCATTGGTTAGTATGGAATAAGCAGCATACTTGTTTAATGTGCAAACTATACCAATGGATTTTAAAATTTTGGACACCGACTGCAATTCCGATGCAAAAATCAGCACATCTTTATTCTGATAATGAAATATGCGCTTTGCACCTGTATGGTTTGTAAAAACGAACCAGATATTCGTTTTTTTATCGAATATAAAACCACTAAAGTCGCCACGTAGCCGGGCTACAAATTTATCATTGTAATTGATAAACAACCACTTAAGCACGTCAAAAGCAGAAGTATAGCCGGAAGCTTGTTTCAATTCGTTCAAATTGAAAATTACGCCTTCCAGGCCGATCACACAGTCGGCATCACTGTGCAATACTTTGTCGTTCAGGAATTTTTGATTATAGACCTGCTGAATATAAAACGAGTCGCCACTTACAAACCTGGTTTCAAGTCCGTTGTCGTGCCTGCTTTTTATAGGCAAAAGCTCATTAATGGCATCTTTATACTTCTCCGTTTTATAAATTACTCCCGAAAAACCAGCCATATTACTTGCTTTTTATAATATCAAATCCTTCGCCGTAAACCCCGATAGCCGACGATTGCGACACAAATGCATTCGGGTCACACTCCTTAACTATCTTGAAAATGCGTATTGATTCATTTTTACGGGCAATAACTGTGACAACTTTTACAGGCTGCTTTGAGTACCATCCCATACCATCGAGTATAGTTACACCACGGTTTACCTCGGTATTGATACGCGAAGCAATTTCCTCGTAATTTTTCGAAAAAATAAAAAATTGCACCGATTGCCGAACACCATTTATCACCATATCTACCGTGAGAGTAGTAACAGTAAGCATCGTTAGCCCGTACACAATGCTTTCAATACTACCATCTTTCAGAAAATAGGACGACGAAACAATTAACACATCGCAGTATAATAATATTCGCCCGAGCGTGATATTTCGGTTTTTATTCACAATTTTGGCAATGATGTCGGTACCTCCCGAACTTCCGTTGAACAGAAAAACCACACCAATACCCGCACCCGATAATAAACCACCTAATACACAAGCCATAAAGTCTTCCTTTTCGCCCACAAATGTACCGATATTGGCCTGTGGTAAAACCGAGAAAAAGAATGTCAGAACCCCCACACCATAAATGGTGCGAATACTAAACTTAATACCAATGGTGCGGATTGCAATTAACAGAAGCAGGGCATTGATTGAAAAATAGGTAAGCGACACAGGTATGCCCGTAGCATAATACACAATGGCACCAATACCGGTTACTCCCCCACCGGTTATATGATGTGGTAATAAAAATGCTTTCCAGGCACCGGCATAAAGCAACAAACCCAACGCAATAAAAATATGCTCTTTCAGGTTCATTTTGTGACTAACAAAAATCCCTTTCTCTTTCAGTTTTTTCAGCATAGCTGTTTACATTACAATATTTACAATTTTGCCCGGCACCACTATTATTTTCTTAGGCGAAGCACCATTTAACTGCTTAATGGTCTGTTCGTTTTCCAGTGCAGTTTTTTCAACCTCTTCTTTGCTCATTGTAGCTGGCAATTCGAGGGTAAACCGCACTTTTCCATTGAACGAAATTGGGTATTTAACCGAATTTTCGACCAGATAAGTTTCGTTACAAAGCGGAAAAGCAGCATCGCATACGGTACCTTCGTTGCCTAACACATGATACAATTCTTCAGCAATATGTGGGGCAAATGGAGCTAACAATACCACCAAATCATCCAGAATAGCTTTTTTATTGCATTTCAGTGCAAATAATTCATTTACACAAATCATAAATGCAGAAACCGAGGTGTTGTAGGAAAAGTTTTCGATATCGAAAGTCACTTTCCTGATGGTTTTGTGCAAGGCTTTCAACTCTTCAGCGGTGGGCACATCATGATTAACCAACAGTACTCCATCTTTATAAAACAGGCTCCACAAACGTTTCAAAAAGCGGTGTACACCATCAATACCATTGGTATCCCAGGGTTTCGATTGCTCTAATGGACCGAGGAACATTTCATATAAACGCAGTGTATCTGCTCCGTATTTACCCACAATATCATCGGGGTTCACTACGTTGAACATCGATTTCGACATTTTCTCTACAGCCCATCCGCACACATATTTACCATCCTCAAGTATAAATTCGGCATTGGCATAATCGGGCATCCATGCTTTAAATTTATCTATATCAAGTATATCGTTCGATACAATATTTACATCTACGTGGATTTGTGTGGTCTCATACTCATTTTTCAGGTTCAATGAAACAAAAGTATTCGTATCCTTAATTCTATATACAAAATTACTTCGTCCCTGAATCATGCCCTGATTAATCAGTTTTTTGAAAGGTTCGTCTTTCACCACTACGCCAAGGTCGAATAAAAATTTATTCCAGAAACGGCTGTAAATAAGATGACCGGTAGCATGCTCAGTACCACCGATATACAAATCCACATTTTCCCAGTAAGCATTCGCTTCGTTACTTACCAAAGCACTGTCGTTTTTATTATCCATATATCTAAGATAATAGGCCGATGAGCCTGCAAAACCAGGCATAGTGCTTAACTCAAGAGGATAAACTGCGATATTATCAATTTCGGAGCTGGCAGTAACTTTTTGCTCCGATTCATTCCAGCCCCAGTTTTGAGCACGTCCGAGTGGTGGTTCGCCACTTTCGGTAGGTAAATATTTATCAATCTCAGGTAATAACAGAGGCAGTTTATCGGTTGGCAACATGTAGGGCATTCCATTTTTGTAATACACCGGAAAAGGTTCGCCCCAATATCGCTGACGACTAAAAATTGCATCGCGTAAGCGGAAATTCACTTTTACACGCCCTATTCCTTTTTCGGCAATGTATTTTTTGGCAGCTGAAATCGCTTCTTTTACAGTAAGGCCATTCAGAAAGCCTGAGTTAACCATAATACCTTCCTTGGCATCAAAGCTCTCGTTGCTCACATCACAACCTTCAATTAAAGGAATAATCGGCAAATTAAAGTGCTTTGCAAAAGCATAGTCGCGACTATCGTGCGCCGGAACGGCCATAATGGCGCCTGTACCGTAACCAGCTAATACATAATCCGACACATAAACCGGAATTTCAGTTCCGCTTAAAGGATTAATGGCAAATGCTCCGGTAAATACACCGGTTACTCTGCGGTCGGCAATACGCTCGCGCTCAGTACGTTTCTTCACCAAATCAAGATAAGCATCCACTTCGGCTGCCTGCTCAGCTGTAGTGCAAACTTTTACATAATCACTTTCGGGTGCAAGCACCATAAAAGTGACACCAAATACCGTGTCAGCACGGGTTGTGAAAATTTCGAATTCAACATCCTGATCCTTTAATTTGAATTTCATTTCTGCACCTTCGGAACGGCCAATCCAGTTTTTCTGTGTTTCTTTCAGCGATTCGGTCCAGTCCAAAGTGTCCAAACCATCAAGCAAACGTTGCGCATAAGCCGACACACGCAAACTCCACTGACGCATCATTTTTTGCTCCACTGGATGCCCGCCACGTACCGAAACGCCTTCGCTAACTTCGTCGTTTGCCAAAACTGTACCCAATGCCGGACACCAGTTAACTTTCAAATCGGCTAAATAAGCAATGCGGTAGTTCAACAATATTTCTTGTTGCTCTTTTTCCGTCATCGCTTTCCAATCATCAGCCGAAAAAACCAGCTCTTCGCTACCAGCAATATTTACTCCAGCGCTTCCCTGCTGTTCGAATACACTGACCAATTCAGCGATAGGTCGGGCTTGTTTGGCATCGTTGCAGTAATATGAATTAAACATCTGCACAAAAGCCCATTGAGTCCATTTGTAATAATCGGGTTCACAGGTTTGTATTTCGCGTTCCCAATCGTAACAGAAACCAATTTTATCAAGTTGCTCCCTATATCGGGCAATATTCTTTTTGGTAGTAATAGCCGGATGCTGCCCTGTTTGAATGGCGTATTGTTCGGCAGGTAAACCATATGCATCATACCCCATAGGGTGAAGCACATTAAATCCTTTGAGGCGTTTGTAACGACTGTAAATATCAGAAGCTATATATCCAAGCGGATGACCAACATGTAAACCGGCTCCTGAAGGATACGGAAACATATCCAAAACATAAAATTTAGGTTTTCCGGCATTGACAACTGTTTTATACGTGCCGTTCTTTTTCCATTCGGCTTGCCACTTTTGCTCTATTTCTCTGAAATTGTATTCCATTACGCTATATATCTATATTTGCTAATTATTTTTTTTCTTACCCGCATCTTTTTTCAGTTCAACAGGTTTTTGTTCCAACAAAGCTTTTTCATTCAGATTCCAGGTTTCTTCAAATTCCCAATTGGCTTTCAATGTAAGTTTTTTAGGATAATAAAACACAGGTTCTGGTTGTCGACGAGAGTTTATATCACCCGTATCCCAAACTCCATTCTGGTTTTCGTCAATATATGCCCGAATGTATAAGTCGCCCGGTTTCAGGTATTCTATTAAAGTACCTTTGGCCTGAGCTTTTTTCGAAGCAATCACCTGATCGGAAGTACTCAGCACCTGAAATACAACCTTCGGATTAAAATCTGCTAATTGTATTTTTATTGATGAGTATTCGTCGAGCGATTTTATTTTAAAATCGGCTTTAAATGAATTGTTTCTGATACCATATACACTCTTAACAGCCGCCGAATCAATTCTGAATGAATAGGAAGTTTCGGGCTCCCATTTATGCAGCACCTTATAAGCCATTTTAGTTGAATCTATTGCCGACCAGTTTAACTTCAGTGCTTTGTAAATTGTATCCACTTTTTGCTCCAGATAAAAACCGGTGAGGTTTATTGAATCAACCGGAGAATCAAACCTGATAAGTAACGGATTATAAATATCGAACGACGCACCGGAAGCATTCGATGTTATATTAAGATAGACAGGTAGAGGCACCTGATTCTTTTTGGGTTTTACATTCGGCTTTTGAGCGCGACGGGCAATGGCATGAATAGTATCAGTTTGACTCACAAAACGAAACAAGGAATCGGTTTTTTTGTAAGTCAATTCCATGGTAAGCGTATCCTTATTTATCAGAGTACTATCCAATAACCAATAATTCAGCGTATCAAGTGTAGCATTTTTCTGAAGCAGAACTTTATTTTCCCATGAGAAATTAAGCGGTTTCACAATGGGCAAACTATCCGATTTGGTGTTAAAATAAAGACTAAACATATTGGCTTGCTTGCGCTCGGGCTTAATGAAATATTGTCGTTTTTTGGAATCCTTGAAATAACTCAAAATCAGATTATCTGGCAAAAAGCGGGTACCCATATAAGTACGTACACTGTCGATGGTGGTGGAGTCTTTCCAAATCGTATCGTGCATTTCGGCTAACACAGTAGTTGGGTTCACCAAACTATCCAAAAACGCTGTACTTTCGCCGGGTTGATAATAATAATCGTTACTTGTATCGCCCAAAGCATATACTCTGTATCGTCCCGGCTTACAGTTATCTATAACAAACCGACCATTTTCGTCTGTTTTTGCAATGCGTAAAAATGGTTTTTTAAAAAACACAGAATCTGCATCCTCGGCATATATACCAACAATTACACCTGAAACAGGATTTAAATCTTCGGCATTGACAATATTACCGGAAATCTGAAGCGTATCTATTGTACTTCCTGTAGAAAACGAGAAGCGGAAGTTTTTCAGGGGATTTTTTTCGTTCAAATCCACAATTGAGTTTCCGAAATTAATTGTGTAAGTGGTACTATCCTTCAAATCGTCTTCAAACTGAACCGATACCAGCTTTGCATTCCCTTTAATCTCAGGGGGTGTTTTTTGAGGTGGCGAAATTACGATAAGTTCGCCCGGCTTTTCAACCGTTATATTCTCGTCGAAATACAGTTGTATCAGTTTCTTATTAAAATTTAAAGCCCCATTAACCGGATTCGAGCGGGTAACTACCGGAGGCGTTTCGTCTTTGGGGCCGCCCGTAGGACCCTGTGCTTTATTGGCACAGGAATACATGGCTACACAAATAGTGATTAAACCAACTATATATTTAATTCTAATTTTCATTTTATATCGTAAGTATCTTGTGTCCTATTCTACACTGCATACACTTTTTTAATTCGCAATAATTTCGTTTTAAATGGATATATGCCTGCGAATCGTAAGCCGATTCAATAAGCATACCTGCATTTTGCCATCCTGCAATTATCGAATTCTTTTCGGCTGGCAACGTTTCAAGTACTTCGAGCGATTTATTTTTAAGCGTATCGTTGCCTGTATGCGTTCCATACAGAAACAACAGAGGCACCACCGTATTGATTATTAAACCATTTAACGAAAGATCACCAATTTTCTTTTGTTTCGATGCAGATGATTCACCAAACAAATAATGTGTATACCAATACTCCGAGGGTACTACACTTAATACTTTTCTGATAAAATCAGAATTCGGATTGTCAACTACTTTCGAAAATAATTTATTCGAATAATGAATTATTGCTGCAAATTGCGCTATTCGTATTGTAGGAAAATTATCAGGTCGCAACCTTAAAAATTTCCATACCTGACCATTTAATGCATTTAAATTGTATTTCGACTTCAAATGCACATATTCTGTTTTCAGCCTCAACACATACTCCTCGTCCGAATACTCAGGCAATAATCCCGACTGCCCGAAAAGCAAAGCTTCCACTTGAAATAAATCATTTTTATGATGGGCTAAAACTGCCAATGGTAAAGACTTAGCCAACATTTCAAAAGTCTGACTATTTACCGAAAAACCCATACTTCGGGCCAAACTTATATAGAAAACTTCCTCCCAATGGGTTTCAGTTGCCACTAACAAGGATTTCAGAGCAGCTGTTTTCAACTGTAAGCGTTCAATCAACAACGCATTTTTCCAACTATTTACAACTATAGATGGCACTTGCTTCAACTTATCGGCACATGGAATCCACTTTTTGTTTG
>JBLIZK010000176.1:0-4197 GCA_048859825.1 Paludibacter sp. | reverse complement strand
CGTGTGCTCTTCCGATCTATGCCTTTGCGAATTCCAATACGCATTTCCTCTTCATCGAGCGCACCCTGATCGAAGAATTTCTCCATCAATGCCTCATCGTGCTCGGCAGCTGCTTCTACAAGCGCATTGTGCAACTCCTGAGCTCTTTCAATCTGATCATTAGGTATATCAATAATTTCAGGAACACCACCTTCCGGTTTCCATCTGTATAATTTCATTTTCAGTACATCGACAACCGCATTAAATTGCGGGCCAACATTTACAGGATATTGTATCAACACCACTTTTCCACCATAATTCTCTTTTAGTTGCTCTATAGTACGGTCAAAGTCAGCTTTGTCGTGATCAAGTTGATTCGCGACGAAAATAACCGGCTTTTTGAATTTCTCGGTGTATTTAAAATGATTGTTCGTTCCTACTTCAACACCGTATTGAGCATTCAGAACGATAATAGCAGTATCAGTCACATTTAGCGAAGTAACTACCCCACCAATAAAATCATCGGAGCCCGGGCAATCGATAAAATTCAGTTTTTTGTCGAGCCATTCTGTTTGAGCCACTGTGGAAAAAACCGAGTAGCCATATTCCTTTTCAACAGGAAAATAGTCCGACACTGTGTTTTGCGCCGCAACTGTTCCTCTACGTTTTATAACTCCACTCTCGTAAAGCATAGCTTCAACAAGAGTGGTTTTCCCGGAGCCTGAACTTCCCAGGATTGAGATGTTCTTGATTAAATTTGATTGATAGACTTTCATACTGTATTAAATTTTAATTGATTAATACTGGGTGTTATTTGTACAGATTTATTCAAATCCGCACACAATGTATAAATTCTTAATGAAAATGCAATACAGACATTTTATGTTTGAAAACAATGTTATTAGACATAAAAAAAGACCGTCAGTTGCAATTCAGCAACCGGCGGTCTTTCATCTTTATTCTTTACTCTTTAATCTAGATTCTTTGCTCTATACTCTATTTATACTCATCCCAACTCTTTATCTTGATATCATCAATACTCATACTGCAAAATGCAGTGATAAATGCCGAAGCCAGACGAGCATTGGTAAATAATGGAATATTGTAGTCAATCGTGCTTCTGCGGATTGTATAATCGTTGCGCAACTCACGTTCAGTTGTATTTTTAGGGATATTAATTACTAAATCAAACTGTTTGTTTGCCAGCAAGGTTTTTACATTGAACTCACCTTCTTCATCAGGCCATTGTACTGCAGTAGCCTGAATGCCATTATCAGCAAGGAAACGTTGCGAACCGTGTGTGGCGTATAACTCGTAGCCTTTTTTCTGCAACAAAGCACAAGCGTCGAGCAATTCCACTTTCGATTTAGTTTCGCCCGATGATATCAGAATGCGCTTTTTCGGTATGCGGAAGCCTACCGAGAGCAACGATTTAAGTATAGCCTCAGAAAAATCATCGCCAATACAGCCCACTTCACCGGTCGATGCCATATCCACTCCCAACACCGGGTCGGCTTGCTGCAAACGATGGAACGAGAACTGAGAAGCTTTGATACCGACATAATCCAGGTCGAAAGCCGACTTTTCAGGTTTTTCAACCGGCAAGCCCAACATTACTTTTGTAGCAAGCTCAATAAAATTCAGCTTCAACACCTTCGAAACAAATGGGAACGAACGTGACGAACGCAGATTACACTCAATCACCTTGATGTAGTTGTCTTTAGCCAGGAACTGGATATTGAATGGCCCGGAAATATTCAGGGATTTAGCAATTTCGCTTGCAATTTTCTTGATTCGACGAATGGTTTCCACATAAATTTTTTGTGGAGGGAATTGTGTAGTAGCATCACCTGAGTGAACTCCGGCAAATTCCACGTGTTCAGAAATAGCATACACAAGCACCTCGCCGTCTTTTGCTACCGCGTCGATTTCAATTTCTTTACATCTTTCAAGGAATTCAGAAACCACAACAGGATGCTTTTTAGATACTTCGGTTGCCAGTTTCAGGAAGTTTTCGAGCTGTGAAGCATCGTGACAAACGTTCATGGCAGCACCCGAAAGTACATAAGAAGGACGAACTAACACAGGGAAGCCAACTTCTTTTACAAAGTCGTTTACATCTTCAAAAGTTGTCAACTCTTTCCAGCGCGGCTGGTCAATTCCCAACTCATCCAGCATGGATGAGAATTTATGACGGTCTTCGGCACGGTCGATATCTACAGCCTGTGTACCCAAAATAGTTACATTTGCATCGGCTAGTTTAATGGCCAGGTTGTTTGGAATCTGCCCACCGGTCGACACAATTGTTCCCATTGGGTTTTCGAGTTCCATAATATCCATCACGCGTTCAAAGCTTAACTCATCAAAGTACAGGCGGTCGCACATATCGTAGTCAGTCGATACCGTTTCGGGGTTATAGTTAATCATTACCGAACGCAAGCCTTCCTTACGAATGGTCATAAGTGCATTAACACCACACCAGTCGAATTCAACCGACGAGCCTATCCGATAAGCTCCCGAACCAAGTACAACTACAGATTTATGGTCGCCAAGATACTTCATATCGCCTGCTACACCGCTGTAAGTAAGATACAGGTAATTGGTTTGCGCCGGATATTCAGCTGCCAATGTATCAATTTGTTTTACAACAGGAACAATGCCACGATTTTTACGGTGTGCACGGGTTACCTTTATTTGGTCGTCCATATCATCGTTGCTACATTTGGTAACCAAACGAGTAATCTGGAAGTCGGAAAATCCGGCAACCTTTGCTTCTTTCAACAAATCATCAGATAAAGTATCCAACGATTCAACAGAAGCAAGTTCTTTTTCTATTTTCTTTATCCGATCCAGTTTATGAAGGAACCAACGGTCAATTTTAGTCAATTCATGCAAACGATCAACCGTGTATCCGCTTTCCAATGCCTGAGCCAGATAGAAAATACGACGGTCGGTTGGTTCATTCAACGCTTTATCCAAATCGTCCACTGAAAATGCTTTGTTGGCAACAAAACCATGCATACCAACACCAATCATACGGATACCTTTCTGAATTACCTCTTCGAATGTACGACCGATGGCCATAATTTCGCCTACAGACTTCATGCTTGAACCCAACTGACGACTTACTCCCTGGAATTTACCCAAGTCCCAACGAGGAATTTTACATACGATATAGTCCAGAGCTGGCTCGAAGAAAGCCGATGTATCTTTAGTTACCGAGTTTTTTAATTCAGGAAGTCCGTAGCCCAAACCTAATTTAGCTGCCACAAAAGCCAGCGGATAACCGGTAGCTTTAGAGGCCAGCGCTGATGAACGGCTCAAACGGGCATTCACCTCAATTACGCGGTAATCTTCCGATTCTGTATCGAAGGCGTATTGCACATTACATTCACCAACAATACCGATATGGCGAATAATGCGGATAGCCAATTCGCGCAATTTATGGTATTCGCTGTTGGTCAGTGTTTGTGATGGCGCTACCACGATACTTTCGCCGGTGTGAATACCGAGTGGGTCGAAGTTTTCCATGTTACAAACCGTGATACAGTTATCGTAACGGTCGCGTACTACTTCGTACTCAATTTCTTTCCACCCCTTTAACGATTTCTCCACCAACACCTGAGGCGAATAAGAGAATGCCTTTTCTACAATCAGTTCTAATTCTGCATCGTTATCGCAAAAGCCCGAACCTAAACCACCTAGGGCGTAAGCTGCACGAACAATAACCGGATAACCCAATTCGTTTGCCGCACGCTTTGCATCTTCAAGATTGGTTACTGCTTCACTTTTGATATATTTTACATCAATTTCCGATAATTTCTGATTAAAGATTTCACGGTCTTCGGTGTCAATAATTGATTGTACCGGCGTACCTAATACGCGTACACCATATTTTTCGAATACTTTTCCTTTATACAATGCTACCCCACAGTTCAATGCTGTTTGTCCGCCAAACGAAAGAAACACGCCATCAGGACGCTCTTTTTCGATAACCCGCTCAACAAAATCGGGCGTTACGGGCAAAAAGTATACGCGGTCGGCAATACCTTCCGATGTTTGTACTGTCGCAATGTTTGGATTTATCAAAATGGTTTCAATGCCTTCTTCTTTCAATGCCTTCAAAGCCTGTGAACCCGAGTAATCGAACTCACCCGCTTCACCAATTTTCAGAGCACCCGAACCAAGTACCAACACTTTTTTAATACTACCTTTTTC
>JBLIZK010000175.1:0-2552 GCA_048859825.1 Paludibacter sp. | reverse complement strand
TACACCGACGAAAACGGCGAAGTACAGGTATTAAACCCGAAAACAGTTGACAGCATATTATCCGAAAAGCCTATTGAACAGGCAGCGTTCGAAGCAGACAAACAGATTGATCAGGAAATATCAGACAAGCAGATTGACGAGTTTCTACCTTTGCAGCCCGAAACTTATCAGGACGCACAAGGAACGGTACAAGTACAGTACAATCCCGAAACTATGGAGATTGAAGCAGTACTTATCGATGAACAATCCGGCACGCCAATGAGCGAACCTTACGCAATCGACAAAGCTACTTACTCACAAATGAGTGGCAAGCCAATGCCCGAAGCTATCAAAACGACAGTAAACGAGCCGTTAAATGATGGTAGCGCACCGGTAGTATCTAACGATATGACAGAAAACGCACCAGTTCAATATCCTGTAAACAAAAAAGGAGAAATAGACTTCGATGCTATGACGGTAGCTCAAACTTATCAGTACATGGTTGACAATTACGGACAAGAAGAAGCCGTAAAAGGTTTAACGATGCAGGAAACCAGCATACAAGGACTAATATCGAAAAACATTACAGCACTTCGCAAAGTAAACGAAGCCCTTTACGGACAACTTCGCAACGCCCAAAGCATACAGGAACAACTGAAAATCCGCGAAAAGAACAAAGCGGCAGTAACAAAGCTAACCGACGAACGCGCCGCATTAGACGCACAATTAGCCGAAATACGCGCACTTATGCCGGTGGTGGAACAAGCACCCGCGCAACCCGAAGTAATAGCTGTAAAGGGCAGCAATGTACGACCAGAAGAACAATTGAGGAGAGAGCAGGAAGCAAAAGCAAAAGAAGAAGCACAGGAAACAACCAAGCAAAAAAGAGAACGTATATTAAAAGAACGTAATGAAAGGGCCGAACTGTTTGAAATGCAACAAATACCGGAAACACCTCAAAAATATACGATTAATGTTGCTAATATGGATTTACCTTTAGCACCTGAAATACCAATAAATAGTGTTGATTGGACTACTATTACAGAAAATGAAGATGACATGAATCTGTACTCAAAAGCAAAATTAATTGAAGTTATAGGCAGAAACAACGATGGAAAGTTAGTAGGAACAGTAGCTTTATATGATGAAGATGGTTTTGTGGGTAATTTTGAAGTAGCTTTCAATGATAATTTAGCACCCGAAACCGAGCAACAACCCGTTATAGAAGTTCGCTCCAAAGAAAAGAATCGAAACATTATAAATCCGTGGCAAAAAAGATTGAACAACTTAGGCGACGCACAAACATTGGAAGATGTAGTACTTCGCCGCATAGCCGCCGGAGCTAAATTTGTGTGGAACGCAGAAGCACCACTCAAAGGATTAGCTCAAGAGTTAGGATTTACTAATAAGCCAGGCGAACGCGAAGCACGCAAGTCTATGATTGACGATAAAAACGGCATAACTCCGCAGGAATTCACACACGCAATTTACGAAAGTGGCGATATTGATTTTATGGGAGAAGTAGAATACCATGATATATACAATGCAGTAATTGATACACTATTGCAGGTAAACAGCGCAACAGCCGCCATGGAAATGGCAGAGCGATTACGGGACAGCCGTGAGTTCAGTATGAACGAGCAGGCCGAATGGAATAGCATAACACCCGAAGAAGCAGACTATCTTGAAAGTATTCCCGACGACATATTGGAAAGCTATTTGGGAATAACTAACTTTACGCCCGAACAATTAGACATTATTCAAAACTTACAAAACGAATATTATGGCAACATTGACACCACAACAACGGAAACGAGCGCAGTTGATAGCACTCAGGGAATTGAGAGCGAAACAGCAGCAACCGGAACCGGACAAGAAATAAGCACAGAGCAAAGTCAAGCCGAACTCGACACGCAAGAACTCGACGCATACATAGCATCGCAAAGCCACAACAACAAACCAACCCAAAAGCAAAAAGAAACAGGCGATTACGACAAAGCCCGTATCAATCTGCAAGGATATAACATAACGCTCGAAACGCTCAAAGGCGAACAACGAAGCGGAACCGACAGCAATGGTAAGGAATGGGCAATAACCATGAACAACCATTACGGCGAATTGGACAGCACCACCGGATACGATGGCGATGCTATTGATGTATTTGTAGGTCCGAACCCGAAAGAAGGACAGATATTTGTTATTGACCAGATTTCAACAGATGGTTCATTTGACGAAAGCAAAGTAATGTTAGGATTTGACAGTGCTGAAGAAGCACGTGCCGCTTACATGAGCAATTACGAAGAAGGTTGGCAAGGATTTGGCAGCATTACCCCAGCAGGCGAAAACTTCAAAACATGGTTGTATGATGGAAAGAAACAACGCAAACCATACGCAGAATATAAAGATACGCCAGAAGCGGTTGATAATGGACAGTTGACAGTTGATAATGCAGAAAAACCAATTAGTAAACACGACAAAGCCACAGCCGAACGAAAACAACGCATACTATCCGAAGGAACAGGTTTCGATAAACCATTTGGACTTATTCCTGTAAGCGAAATGAAAAACGCAGC
>JBLIZK010000174.1:0-3168 GCA_048859825.1 Paludibacter sp. | reverse complement strand
GCATTGCCTGGCAGGCTGATGGTTTCTACTATAGCGCTTACGATGCGCATGTGGCCGGTAAGGAATTCTCGAACAAAAACGAATATCACAAAATTTATTTCCACAAAGTAGGCGAAGCTCAAACTGCCGACAAGCTGATTTTCGAAAATAAAAAATTCCCGCTTCGCAACTGTGGCGCTGCTGTTACCGATGACGAGAAATATCTGATTATCTCCGAAACTGAATCCACTTCGGGAAATTCGCTGCATATCCAAGACCTCAGTAAACCGAATGCTCCGCTTGTAACACTCGAAGCAGGTTTCGAAAACGACTACGGTGTGGTGGATCATGTAAACGGAAAACTTTATGTAATAACCAACTGGAAAGCTTCGAATCAGCAGCTTATGGAAGTCGATCCGGCCAAACCCGCACGTGAAAAATGGAAAACCATTCTGCCCGAAACCGAAAATGTACTCGAAGGAGTAAGCATTCTGGGTGGCAAAATTGTAGCGGAATATCTGCAGGATGCCTCTAACCATGTGTACACTTACGACTTTACAGGTAAGAAACTCGCCGAAGTGGAACTGCCTGCCATTGGAACTGTAGGTGGTTTCTCAGGCGATAAGGACGACAACGAAGCATTCTATACCTTTACTTCGTTCACCTTCCCTCCTACCATTTATCGTTACGATGTGGCTCAGAACAAATCGGAAGTATTCCGCAAAACCGAAGTAAACTTCAACCCTGAGGATTATGTAAGCGAACAACAGTTCTACACTTCAAAGGACGGTACCAAAGTACCCATGTTTATCACCTACAAAAAAGGCCTGAAGAAAAACGGCAAAAACCCGACTATGCTTTACGGATACGGTGGTTTTAATATAAGCCTCAACCCTTCGTTTAGCGTGGCACGCATTCCTTTCCTCGAACAGGGCGGTATTTATGTGGTAGCCAATATTCGAGGAGGTGGCGAATATGGCGAAAAATGGCACAAAGCAGGTACCAAAATGCAGAAACAAAATGTATTCGACGACTTTATCGGTGCTGCCGAATATCTTATTGCACAAAAATATACATCACCTGAGAAATTAGCCATCAATGGCGGTTCGAATGGCGGTTTGCTGATTGGCGCCTGTATGACACAACGTCCCGACCTTTTTGCAGTGGCAATTCCCGAAGTAGGCGTGCTCGACATGCTTCGCTATCAGAAATTCACCATTGGCTGGGCATGGGCTACCGACTATGGCACCAGCGAGGAAAGCAAAGAAATGTTCGAATACCTGAAAGCCTATTCGCCCCTGCACAATGTAAAGGAAGGCGTAAAATATCCGGCTACCATGGTAATGACAGGCGATCACGACGACCGTGTGGTACCTGCACATTCATTTAAATTTGCAGCCACCCTGCAACATGCCAATACCGGAAATTATCCTTCACTGATCCGCATCGACACCAAAGCAGGTCATGGCGCAGGTAAACCCGTTGCAAAAGTCATCGACGCACAAGCCGACATGTGGGCATTTGTAATGTACAACCTTGGTATGAAACCTAAATTCTGACCGGCAAACCAAAGCCCTCAGAACGCAGTATATACAGATTTTCTGTGCTATAACATAATGAGCGGATGACTTCAGGCCATCCGCTCATTTTTTATTTATCGCCGAAACAAAGATTTAAATCAGAACACAGATTGATTAGTATTTAGTTTATAGTCGGTAGTTAGTAGTTGATAGTTGATAGTTGATAGTTGATAGTTGATAGTTGATAGTTGATAGTTGATAGTTGGTGGTTGGTTTTAATAGTGAAATTTAGAATTCAATGCAGCGAACAAGTTTTGAGATTCAAAGAGCATTTAGTTATTCTTTACTACCTACTACTCACTATATACTACCTACTAACTATCAACTGTGCATTATCAATTATCAATTGTGCATTATCAATTATTTCCATATTCCCACCAAAGCAGTATAAACCTGCATTATCCAGCGATACGGATAGTAAAGAAACACAAGTATGTGGTTAGTCAATTGATAACGTTGCATCATATAGCGACGCGGGGGAAAAACCATCTGCAGTATATATTTTATTTTCTGACCGGGTGTATCAAAGTATCCTATTGTTTTCAGATTGTTTACAGGCGTAACCGGCGTCATTTTCTTCATTGACAACCCCCTCAGAAAAAGAGTTTCCAACTCCTGATATGAATTTCCGGCCACAGCTTTCAGTCCGGGCAGACTAATGCCGAAATACTTTTCAGTCAGCACACAATAATCATACAGCAGCGCCTCCATTTTCCAGGCCTTTGCATCTGCAATAAGTCCGGCAATATCAATATCCTGCCATTTTAAGTCAAGCAGATTCACGATATCAAAGAAACCTGTGAACTGAAATTTTCCCGAACGTAAATGTTTATCCAAATGCTGTATCAATGTAAGCAGTAAATGTTCGGTACAAAACACCCCTGTGCTGACATTATGAATTTCCATTGTTCGCGAGGCCTCCCAAAGCGAAGGAATATCAATCTCATAATCCGTCACACGACTATGCAAACGGGTGTGAATCTCTACCGAAACCCCGTTCTTTATCATGGCAGGATAATGTGCCGGTAAAAGTTTCAGCTGAATATCCTCAGGAAGTTCTGATTTAGCCTGCTGATAACCCATTTCACGCATTACAGACAAGGCGCGTTCTCCATCCTCCGGTTTCACCAGCAAATCTATATCACTGAACTGTCGTAAACCCACTTCTGTATAAAGCCATTCCGAAAGGTAAATCCCTTTCATGGCAATAACTGATATTCCCACATCGTTCAATGCAGTCATTACTTCGCTAAAATGAGCTATCAGCACCATATTGCGACTGAGGGTTTTCAGCCACGATTGTTTGAATGCCTGTAAAGCAAAATCCGGCACCTGCACTTGTATTTCACTCAGTTTTTTATACAAAAAAGGTCCGGCCTGACGTGCTATCGCCCACCGAACCAGTTCGTTCCAATCCTTTATTTCAGTTATTAAATCCTTTAGCTCAGCCTTTTCCACATCCGACAACTGCAAACGTACAGACAGCAGAAATAAACTTTGTACAGGAAGTAATTTCATTAATTCATTTACTATTTAAACAATTACCAGTTACTATTTTAATACAGATAATATTTTAGAACACAGATAGCAGTGATTGAGCGTATTCACA
>JBLIZK010000173.1:0-3849 GCA_048859825.1 Paludibacter sp. | reverse complement strand
ACTGAAGTGATACGGTAATGGCTATTAAAAGAAGCAATATTCTTTTCATACATACAGGATAAAAAGATTAACTTTGCGAAGATAATAAATCTCTCATCACTTTATACGTAATAATGAGATTTTCAATCGTTTCATTTTAATTATCGCGCATATTATGGACAGTAAATTACGCAAATTTGTACTGAAGGTACAACGAACCGAGGAAACCGAACACCTGATTTATATGCAACTGGCTGCCGGTTGTAAAGACAAAAACAATGCAGAAATACTTCGTAAAATGGGTATGCAGGAAAAGGGACATGCACTTTTCTGGCAACATATAACCAAAACCGAGATGAAACCGGATATGTTCAGGGTTTTTCGCACGGTCTTTCTGGCGAAGTTGCTTGGTTTAACTTTTGTGCTCAAGTTGATGGAAAAGCGCGAAGGCACAGGCTCAAAGGCATACAATATATTAGCCGAAACGTTTCCGGAAGCGAAAGCTTTTGCCGATGAAGAGTTGGAGCATGAACGTAAACTTTTAGGAATGCTCGACGAAGAAGGCTTGCAATATGTTGGTTCGGTTGTGTTGGGATTAAATGATGCATTAGTGGAGCTTACCGGAGCGTTGGCCGGTTTTACACTGGCTTTGAGCGATACCCGCATCATTTCGCTTGTAGGGTTGGTTACCGGTATATCGGCAGCACTATCGATGGCAGCTTCCGATTATTTATCGTCAAAAGCTGAAGGTGATGCAAAAGCAAAAAAATCGGCGGTATACACAGGTATTGCCTACCTTTTTACGGTTGTACTATTAATTTTACCGTTTTTACTTCTTACAAATGCCATTTTTGCTTTGATAGCCACTTTGATTATTGCTGTACTGATAATATTTAGTTTTAACTATTATATATCGGTTGCTAAGGAGCTTAATTTCAAAGCCCGTTTTCTTGAAATGACTTTTATCAGTTTGGGCGTGGCAACATTTTCTTTCTTTGTGGGATATGCCCTGAAAGCAATTCTGGGGGTTGAAATTTAATCTGAAAAACGAAACTCAAATGCGAAAGCTGAAACTCCCTTTATTTGCAAAAATACTGATTGGCATGCTTGCCGGTGTATTAGTAGGTTTTATATTACTTTGGTTCGATTTGCAATCATTTGTAAGCGATTGGATTAAACCCTGGGGAACAATATTTATTCGCCTGTTGAAACTGATTGCTATTCCACTGGTTTTTGTGTCGTTGGTGAAGGGTGTAGCCGGGATGAAAGATTTGAAAAAACTGTCACGCTTAGGTTTTCGTACGGTAGCATTGTATTTGGCAACCACATTTTTTGCCGTTTCGCTCGGCATGGGAGCTGTGAGTTTGTTTAAGCCCGGTAAGGTGTTTAGTCAGAGCGAATCGGACTATTATTTACAGAAATTCAGTGCCGAAAGTCCTCAGCAAGCAACCGAAGCAAAAGAGCGAAAACCAATGGATTATGTGGTGGAAATGGTGCCTGACAATTTGTTCTCGGCAGCAAGCGACAACCGGAATATGCTTCAGGTTATTCTGGTTGCATTACTTACAGGTGTTGCGGTAGTAGTTTTAGGGACTACTAAAACGGCGCCTTTTGTGGATGTAATAGACGCTACAGAGGCTATTGTGCTAAAAATTATCGACTTTATTATGCAATTTGCACCTTATGGTGTTTTTGCCCTACTGGCAGGGCTGGTAGTCGATTTCTCGGGAGATGCTTCCATGTTTACGGCCTTAGGAAAATATGCTGTTACTGTGACCGGAAGCTTGTTGTTTTTAGCGTACATTTTTTATCCAACTCTTATACGCATTTTTACGAAGCGCAAAATTGCTGAATATATCAAAGCCATCTTCCCGATTCAATTGTTGGCTTTTTCAACCAGCTCGAGTTCGGCAACTTTGCCATTTACAATGGAACATTCGCAAAAAAGTCTGGGCATTTCCGAAGAAACGGCTTCGTTTGTACTGCCTTTAGGAGCAACAGTAAACATGGATGGTACAAGTTGCTATCAGGCTATTGTGGTGATATTTATTGCGCAAATTTTCGGCATTGACCTTACTACAACTCAGTATTTCACCATCCTTTTTCTTACGGTGCTGGCCTCCATTGGTACGGCTGGTGTACCCGGCGCAAGTGTGGTTATGACAGTTATGGTAATGTCGTCGGTTGGAATTCCGGTAGAAGGTTTAGCACTTATTTTAGGTATCGATAGACCATTGGATATGCTTCGCACGGTTGTTAATGTTACCGGCGATACATTTGTTGCAACAATTATTGATAAAAGGGCAAGCTAGATATTAGCGCTATTGTTTTTTTTCAATCTTTTTATGCGTGTCGATATACACGGGTAATGCAGCTGATCCATACCAGGGTAGGAGTGCGTACTCAAAAACACCGGCTTTTACAGTAGGATCGGTTTCTACCAGTTGTCGGGCTTCCTCCGTGGTTTTTACATCGAATATAAATAATCCTCTGTAAGTTAACGAATTTTGTCCAAATGGACCGGCAATAATCAGTTTTCCCTGTTGGCTGAGTTTTTCCATATTACTGAAATGCCCTGCAAATAAACTATCGCGTTCAGCATTGTTTTTGGGTTGATATGTGCCGGTTTTAAGAATTACCAGTACATAATTTTTCATACCCCGTTTATCGGCACCCAATTTTTGCGCAAGTGTCGCATCGTATTGTTGTGCTTGTAATGCGGTAAACAAAATACTGAATAATAGTATTAAACTGAATTTTAATTGTTTCATATTGCGATAATTGTGTTGTTAAATTGAATAACGTAATATGAAATAGAATAGTTTTGAATTACATGTAGTTCTAACACACTTCCCCTTTGGGCTTTCCATTCAGGGCCAATCCTCCCAGTGAAGTTTCTTTGTAAATATTGGGCAAATCATGTCCGGTTTCGCGCATGGTTTTCACTACATTGTCGAAACTGATGATATGTGTGCCATCCGACATCATGGATGCCATACTGGCATCGAGTGCACGCAAGGCGCCAAATGAGTTGCGTTCAATGCATGGCACTTGTACCAAACCGCAAACAGGGTCGCATGTTAACCCCAGATGATGTTCAAGGCCCATTTCGGCAGCATATTCTATTTGCAGTGGTGTACCACCAAACATTTGATTGGCAGCAGCTGCAGCCATGGCACAGGCCGTGCCTACTTCGCCCTGACAACCCACTTCAGCTCCCGAAATAGATGCATTCCGACGCGTTAAGTTTCCGAAAAGCCCGGCTGTTGCCAGTGCTTGCAACACATTTTTATCGGAAAACTTATGATAGGTTTTCAGATGATACAACACACCGGGTAATACCCCCGAAGCACCACAGGTTGGAGCCGTAACTACTACGCCACCACTGGCATTTTGCTCGGAAACTGCCAGTGCGTACGACATAATAAGGCAACGGTTTTGTAAACTATCCTTGTAACTTTTTGCTTTTATCCAATAAGTTGCTGCTTTGCGTCGGAGGCCTATTTCGCCGGGTAGAACTCCTTCGTTGTCAAGACCCTCGCGTACGGCTTGTTGCATTGCCTTCCATACTTCATTCAGGTAATCCCATATATCTGTTTCTTCCCGCTCTTTTACATACTCCCAAAACGACAGACCCCGACTTTGCACATATTGCAGTATACTGTTCATGGTTGAGTGTTCGTAAATTTCAGGCTCAACTATCGACGATTGTTCATCAATTATCTTTCCGCCACCAATGCTGTAAGCTGTCCAGCTGTCGGATACCGAACCATTGCTGCTTATTGCCTCAAATTTAAGCGCATTGGGGTGTAATGGCAGGTACAGTTCGGGTAGCCATACTATTTCCACCTGATGTGGACGAAAAGCATC
>JBLIZK010000172.1:0-2647 GCA_048859825.1 Paludibacter sp. | reverse complement strand
CCTGTACGCCTTTGGCGCCAAGTTCCATAATCCGGTACATATCTTCACCGCTATAAATTCCACCAGCTGCCACAACAGGAATTTCCTGGTTATACTTTTCTTCGAAAACAGCCACCTCTTTTACAACCTGAGGTATTAATTCTTCAATGGCAAAAGTGGGATCGGCAATCTGGTTGGTTTTAAAACCTAAATGACCACCAGCTTTCGGACCTTCTACCACAATCATATCGGGTAAATAGTCGTATAAACTTTTCCATTTTTCGCAAATAATTTTAGCTGCACGAGCCGACGACACAATAGGTACCAGCTTTGTGGTACAACCCTCAGTGCGGTATTTTGGCAAATCAAGCGGCAATCCCGCTCCGGCAAAAATCACATCGGCTTTTTCAGCTATCGACGTTTTTACCATATCGGTAAAATTTGTGAGCGCCATCATAATGTTTACCCCGATAATACCCGAAGTTTTTGCGCGCGCCTTTGCTATTTCCTCTTTTAAGCCTACAATGCACGAATCCATATAGCTACGTGCCTTTTCTTTGTAAATCAACCCCAATCCAGCGCACGAAATCACCCCCACTCCACCTTCGTTGGCCACAGCCGAAGCCAGGCCTGATAGAGAAATTCCAACACCCATACCACCCTGTATAATGGGTACACGAGCCGTCAGATTTCCGATTTTTAATCCAGTCAGAATAAAAAATGTATATTTAAATGGTTTTGAGACAAAATTTATAGGGCCATAAACGAATAAAAGAACCCGCCTACAGACAGGTTCTTTTATTCAGGTTAAATTTCGGCACAAAGATACAACATTTGTGCAAAATACCAACTATTTTAATTCATGAATTAGAAATCGACCGGTTTGACTATCGGGATGCGCAGCTACTTGTGCAGGAGTACCAAAAACAATCACCTGACCACCTGCAGCTCCTCCTTCAGGGCCAATATCAATTATATGATCGGCCACTTTTATAACATCCAGATTATGCTCAATGATAATTACAGTATTTCCCCTGTCTACCAAACGGTTTAACACACCTAACAACACTCTGATATCTTCAAAATGTAAACCTGTGGTTGGCTCATCAAGGATATAAATTGTTTTACCTGTATCGCGTTTGGCGAGTTCGGTGGCCAGTTTTACCCTTTGGCTTTCGCCACCCGAAAGTGTAGTACTCGACTGCCCGAGTTTAATATAACCCAAACCAACATCCTGTAAGGTTTTTATTTTATTGAGTATGGATGGTTGATTCTCAAAAAACTCAACGGCCTGATTAATGGTCATATCAAGTACATCGGCAATGGATTTACCTTTAAACCGAACTTCGAGTGTCTCTTTGTTGTATCGTTTACCGCTACAGGTTTCGCAGGGCACATATACATCCGGTAAAAAATTCATTTCTATGGTTTTGTAACCATTTCCACCACAGGTTTCGCACCGTCCACCGGCCGTATTAAACGAAAATCTTCCGGGTTTATAGCCCCTGATTTTAGCTTCGGGCAAGGTCACAAATACGTTCCGTATGTCCGAAAACACACCTGTGTAGGTGGCCGGATTTGAACGTGGCGTACGCCCGATAGGCGATTGATCCACCTCAACAACCTTATCAATATGTTCAAGTCCTTCAATGCTGTCGTATTCGAGTGGGTCTTTTAATGAGCGATAAAACTTCTGACTCAATATGGGCTGCAATGTTTCATTTATAAGAGTTGATTTTCCACTCCCAGATACGCCGGTTATACAAATCATTTTGCCTAAGGGAAAAGTCACATCTATATTTTTCAGATTATTCCCCTTTGCACCTTTCAATACCAGCATTTTACCGTTTCCGTCACGAAGTTTTTCAGGGATTTCGATGGACTTAGTGCCATTTAAATAAGCCGAAGTCATTGTATTGGTTTGCAACATTTGTGCCGGTGTTCCGGAGAATACAACTTCGCCTCCATGTCGGCCTGCATGCGGGCCCATATCAATTACATAATCGGCAGCCAGCATCATATCTTTATCGTGCTCTACCACCACCACTGAGTTTCCGGTATCGCGCAACTGTTTCAGCGAACGTATCAAACGCTCATTGTCACGCTGATGCAGACCAATACTTGGTTCATCCAAAATATACAACACATTTACCAGCTGCGAGCCTATTTGAGTAGCCAAACGTATGCGCTGACTTTCGCCACCCGACAAGGAATGTGAGCTACGGTTCAGCGACAAATAATTCAATCCCACATCCAGTAAAAACTGTAGCCGGCTACGAATTTCTTTTAAAATTTCAGTTGCAATGGTCAATTGCTTATCCGACAGATAAATCGTTACATTATGCAACCATTCATTTAACTCGCCAATATCCATGACCGAAAGCTGAGCTATGTTTTTATCGTGAATTCGGAAAAACAAAGATTCTTTTCGTAAACGGGTACCTTCACATTCCGGGCACTTCATTTCGCGCGAATACTGATTAGCCCATTTTTGCTCAGTGGCCGAAGCTGAGTTTTCCGATTGCATTTCAATGTACTTCAAAATTCCATCGTAACTCAGAAAATAATTGGTACCAATGGCATGATTTTTAATCTGAAGCCTTTCTTCGGTACCATTCATTATTTCGTCAATGGCTTCATCGGGAATATCAGATACAGCAGTTTTCAG
>JBLIZK010000171.1:0-2059 GCA_048859825.1 Paludibacter sp. | reverse complement strand
ATCTATTTTTAACTTTATTTCATATATACATATATAAAACTAATCCACTACTTTTTCTTTCTCGTAGTTTATATTTGTAATTAACCGCAACGAAGTATCTTTTGTGAAATAGCTCCATGCCCAATTAAAGAATATCACCAGCTTATTTCGGACACTTAATATGAGCATCAGGTGTAAAAACATCCAAACATACCAGGCCAGCGCACCTTTAAATTTCACAAAAGGCAGTTCAACTACCGCCTTGTGTTTGCCAACAGTAGCCATCATACCCAGGTCGTTGTATTCATACTGATTCAGGGATTTTCCATTTAATGAATTAAGGAAATTTTTTGCCAGATTCTTTGCCTGATTAATTGCCACATTAGCTACCTGAGGATGTCCCTGAGCATATTTTGGCGTTTCCATATAAGCAATATCGCCCAAAGCATAGATGTTTTCGTAATCAATTAGTTTATTATAACGGTCAACTTTATAACGGTTACGTATAATTAATCCAGGACGAATACCTTCTACGATATTTCCGGTAACGCCCGCAGCCCAAATAACATTTCGGGTAGGAATTTCCTCTGCATTGTTTAACACAGCTGTTTTTCCGTCGTAACTTTTAAGTATAGTATTCGTTTTTACTATTACCCCAAGACTTTCAAGATAACTGTGCGATGCTTTTCTGGATTCTTCGCTCATATTATTCAAAGTATTGGCACTCCCTTCGAGAAGAATAATATTAAATTTCGATAAATCGATGTTATGATAATCTTTCGAGAGTACATTATTTTTCAATTCAGCAAAAGCTCCGGACAATTCTACACCAGTAGGCCCTCCCCCAACTATTACAATATTCATCAGGGCCTGTTTCTCTTCGGGTTTCGAAAATATCTCCTTTTCGATACTGAATAGTATTTTGTTGCGAATATCGATAGACTCCTGCGTCGTTTTCATTGAAAAGCAGTGCTTGGCCAGTTCGGCATTTCCAAAAAAATTGGTACGACATCCGGTTGCAATTACCAAATGGTCATATTTAACTTCGCGATCATAAGCCGTAATCAGTTTATTCGCCTCAGGAACAATCCGCACAATATCGGCCATTCTGAAATTGATATTCTTGTTTTTCTGAAAAATTTTACGAAAAGGGAAAGATATACTGGAGGGTTCCAGCCTGCCGCTTGCTACCTGATAAAACAGAGGTTGGAATTGATGATGATTTTGTTTATCAATCAAATACACATTTAAATCTGAGTTTCGCAATTTTTTGGCCAATTGTAATCCGGCAAAACCACCCCCGATAATTACAACAGTATCACCTTTTTTTATATTCATCCTTCAACTTTATTACCTGTTATTTTCAAAACAACAAATCGGTAAAAAAGTTGACAATAAAAGAAATTTTTCTTTATTTGATATGTAATCTTTCCGGAAGTCATTCAGCTATAGCTTTAAAGCGTATCAGAAAATTATTACTATCTTTGCAATCAATCAGCAGGCCGGTTTGTCGCTACGTATTTTACGGAGAGGAAAGTCCGGGCAACACAGAGCACCATATTTCCTAACGGGAAGCTGTTGGCAACAGCAGAGTAGTGTAACAGAAAATAACCGTCTCGCCTATGGCGAGATAAGGGTGAAAAGGTGAGGTAAGAGCTCACCGGTAGTATTGGTAACAATATTAGCCGTACGCCTTATGGGTTGCAAGATCATGTATACCGGCGCATGTAGGATGGCTCGTCCGATGCCGGGGGGTAGATTGCTAGAGGTGGCGGGTAACCGTCATCGCAGATAAATGACAAACATTCCGCGAAATCGGAATACAGAACCCGGCTTATAGGTCTGCTGATTTAACTTTACTCAATTACTGAACCATAAATACACAGAAATGAATAAGAAAAATGGACTCGCATCCCGCCTCATTTCGTTTATAACTCACGACATCTGGAGAATTACAGAAGAGGAACTCAGTAAAACTCAAAAAATCCTTTACAGCCTGATTCGGGTAATAACACTTTCTGTACGCTATTTCATCAACGAGCGATTAAATGTAAAAGCCTCGGCACTCACTTTTTCCATT
>JBLIZK010000170.1:0-3560 GCA_048859825.1 Paludibacter sp. | reverse complement strand
CAATGCAATAGATTTTGCTTGCTTTACCCTATCAGACATACCTATTCCATCACGAATGCTACCTGCAAGTACTAATCCGGGAAAAGCGCTCTCTATTGCACTAATTGTATTTTTTCTGTCTTCTGATTTAATATCATATTGAGCTATAGCATGTTGATATCTGAAAATACGTATTAAATCCGGTTCTGCATTGGTTTTCATAGTAATTTCAAGCTCTGAAAGTACCAATTTTTTGATTTCCTCATCGGAAAGCAAAATCAATTCGGGCTTACGCATACCTCCAACAAAAACTGATAACATCGCACCATTCTCCGGTGCTCTTTGGGCAAATATGGCAGAAGGGAAAAGCACTCCGAGGATTTGTCGGTTAGCTTTCGAGGATATTAGGCCACCAAATGCATCGAGTTTTATTCCCAGCCAGTTTTTATAACCAACAGCCACCTGTATTACAGGTGCATAGGTTGTATCCGATAAATGAAACAGCTGTTCATCAGTAGCAAATGGAATAAGCTCAGGCAAAGCAAAACCGCCGATAGTTGAAACAACATTAGTTGAGTTAATTGTAATCAGCTCACTATTAAGGGTAGAAAACTGCGTAGTAAACCCGGAAGCTACAGGCTGAATTTGTGCTTGCTGACAAGATGTAATAATATTTTCTTCGCCAATTTCAGTAGCAAGTGCCTGAATCAGATTTTTTAATCCGCCCTGCACCGAAAACACCTCGCGCGTAACTTTATGTTTGTGCGAATAGGGTTTATCCGGCTTTAATCCTTTATGAATCGCAATAGTACCTTTTACAAACCCACCATAACTATTTTCAAGATTGTACAGTTTTGGTAATGCGTGACGGGTGATCAACTTTTCCGGATCACCTGCATAAACACCTGAAATAAAAGGGTCTACCGCATAGTGCAGAAAACTTTTACCCAAACGACGAACCACCATATCGGCTACCGATTCGTCAGGAGAACCACCTTTAGGTCGAAAAGGCTCACCCAGAATACGAAACTTATCGTACCAACTAAAAAGAGGAGTTCCAATGGCCGACATTAGTCCCGAAGGAAGCGCATGCCACCTGTTTTTTTTCCAAATCAAGCGTTTTTTTGCGTCCTGATTAGCAATTTGAAGTTTGCACTTTGATGCAAGTTCGTGGAATAGTTCAATAATTTCAATGGAACCCAAAACTCCGGTTGATGGTCCACATTCGTATGTAAATTCATCTTCTGTTATAGTTTCAATAACTCCACCTATCCGATCCGATTTTTCAATAACAAGCACATTCTTTCCCTCTTTTTTCAGGTAATAAGCCAATGTTAAACCAGTTAAGCCGGCACCAATCACTACTACGTCTTTTTTCATGCGATTATAATTGTTTTGTGAGTTCCATATCACTTTTTAAGAATGAAATTATTAAACATTTCCACTAATATCCGATCCGAAACTGGTATTTCAACTCTGCATATATTGCTGATATTCAAATCATTTTTACCAAAAGGAATCAATTCAGTATCCAGGTCGTAACGTGTTTCCAGATTTTCATTTATAAAACTGAGAGGCACTACTACAACATCATAATTTTTGTCGATACTAATTTCTTTCAATACATCAACGGTGTATGGTTTTGTCCAGGGTGTTGGACCAATTTTCGACTGATAGCCCAGACTATACGGCAAATGCAGTGCGTTAGCCACCAACCGGGCTGAGATTTCCATTTTTTCGGCATATTTGTCGCCACGCTTTATAAACGATTGCGGAATAGCATGTGAACTAAACAGCAAATACGGATTTTCTAATTTATTTTTGGATATTGACTTATTAATTTGCTCTACCCAAAAATTCACAAATTGCTGATTATCATAATAATCTTCATAAAAATGAATCTTTAAACCGGGCAAAAGGTTTTTCACTTTATGAATAGAAGTTTCAAGACTTCCGGTAGTTGAAAAACTGGCCTGAGGATACATTGAAATTACTGTAAAGTCTTTCAACCCATCAGTATATAATTCAGATATAGTATTCTCAATAAATGGAGGAGAATAGGAATACACACTTTTTACCAGATAATCATTGCCTAATAATAACTGTAAATCAATCGCCATAGCATCCATAGAGCGTTGAAGTGGTGTTCCGCCTATTTGCTGGTATTTTTTCCAGGATGATTTGTACCGTATATTGCTAATGATTTCTGACACAAACCAACGGACCGGTTTAGGAGCATAAATAATGGCTTTATCATTAAACATACGCTTAAGAAACACTTTCATTTCTTTTTCTGAAAGTGGCGCTCCCATATTGGCTAATAATATGACCCGTTTCATAAAGTAGTTGAGAATTTATTTGTTACCTGTTTATATTCAGGGTCAAAAGCGACAGCCACATTTCGTACTACCATCATCCCCAGTGCCGAAACTGTCAATACCTGATTATTTATTTCAACTAATCCGTCAGCCAACATCATTTCCAGTTTTGAGGCGTCAAATTGAGTTATTTCGTTGTATTTCTCCATTGTAATATTATATGAAGCAGCAGTTTTCTCAAAATCCAGTTCGCCATTACACATAATCTGGTTAATAGTATCACGTATTATTATCTCCTTTGTTGATAACTCATAACCTCTTTCTACAGCAAAGTTACCGCTTTCGATAGCTTTTGTGTATAAATCATACTGTTTTATATTCTGCGCATATGCACCGTGTAACTGACTTATTCCCGAAGCTCCGAAAGCATAAACCTGACCTGTAGTATGCAAAGTGTTATAACCCTGAAAGTTACGGTGTAACTGTCCGTTGTTTTTTGCAATTGTCAAATCATCGTTTTTAAGTGCAAAATGATCCATGCCAATTACTTCGTAGCCATTTTCGCTTAATTTATTGATAGTTAATGCCAGCATTTCCAGTTTTTGTTCAGGAGTTGGAAACGTCAGATGTTCCATTAATTTTTGTGCCTCATTGAACCATGGAATGTGAGCATACGAGAAGGTAGCTAATCTGTCTGGTTTTAATTCAATTATGCGATCGATATTTTCAGAGTACGACTCGATGGTTTGAAGCGGAAGACCGTATACTAAATCCAGATTTAATCCTCTGAAACCTTTGGAGCGCATATAATCAAGCATTGCTCCCACTTCCTGTTTCGGAGCTCTGCGGTTAATAGCATCCAGTACATTCTGATGAAAATCCTGAATCCCCAAACTAATGCGATTAAATCCTATCCCGGAAAGT
Organism: Paludibacter sp.; assembly: GCA_048859825.1. GTDB lineage: Bacteria > Bacteroidota > Bacteroidia > Bacteroidales > Paludibacteraceae > Paludibacter. The sequence goes on along the minus strand of JBLIZK010000170.1, from coordinate 339 downwards.
ATATCCACGTCCGAAAAATCAAGATAAGCCGGACTACATTCCATTGCAATTTCAGCATAATCGGCAAAAACGAACTCTTCTCGTAATGCAATCATGATTTTTTCGATATGCTTTAAATCAATTGAATTGGGTGTACCTCCTCCCCAACTAATTTGTGTGATAAGTCGCTTTTTATCAATATACTTAGCTGTCATTTTTATTTCTGCGACTACCGCATTCACGTAACGTTCAATTCGGTCTTCGGTTTGCGAAATTACAGTATTACAACCACAAAAATGACATCGCTGTGTACAAAACGGAATATGTATGTAAACCGATATATTTTGAGGGTTTTGGGTA
>JBLIZK010000169.1:0-5044 GCA_048859825.1 Paludibacter sp. | reverse complement strand
CAAAAAGTTTAATCTGGTTTGAGTTCTCAAACGTACATGCTTTAAACAAATCGTTTGTTGTTGCGCCTGTTTCAACAGTAATGTAAAGTGTACCGGCTGTTTTATCAGTTGCAGTTGCTTCTTTACCGGCACCAGTATTAGTTGATGTTGATGAAATAGCTCTTCCTTTCTGTAAAGCGAAATTTTTATTATAAATAAATGGTTTGGGTATCGTTTTTAGGGCTAATGAACCTGTAGGCATTAAAATACTTGCTCCGCCTCCGATAGCTTCCTGGACAACAATTACATCGTAATCAGCTAAATCAGTAATTACTTCAGTTGCTGTTGTAATCACCTTAACAGTAACGCTTAAATTTGCATCTGCTTTTAAAACCTGAATAATTGGGTCGTTATCAATTGTTGTTGCAGTTGCATCCATTACTTTAACTGGATCTGATGCTTTGTAGTAAGAATTTGTCACGTATGCCACTTTCTTAGGAACATTAACAGCATTCACACTCAAAAATAAGCCCATAACGAGGCCAAGAAGTAAAGTTTTTCTCATGATAATTAAATTTAATAGTTATACAAAAATTTGATGTCGCAATTTAGTAAGTTATTCATCTAAAAAGAATTGACATTTTGATACGAAGACTGATAGATTTGACTTTTATAAAATAAATCAATGCCTCAACTATCAGTTTTCCTCATTTGTTGTTATATTTATACAATAAAAAGAATAAAGGCATGAATACAATTGTTTCGAATCAACGAACATTTTTCAATAGAAACACAACAAAAAACATCGCATTCCGTATAGAGCAATTAAAAAAATTAAAGCATCTGTTACAGAGTAATGAAGCTAAAATGGAGCAAGCTATTTTTGCGGATTTCAGCAAATCGGCTTTTGATAATTATAGCACCGAACTGGCGCTGCTATATGCCGAAATTGATCATGCCATCCGGAAGCTTCCCAAATGGTCGGCCAAAAAACGGGTGTGGACCGACTTTGTTAACCTGCCAGCCAAAAGCTATATTTTACCCGAACCGCTGGGCGTTACACTTGTAATTGGCGCCTGGAATTATCCGTATCAGCTATCGTTTGCACCGGCAATAGCCGCAATAGCCGCCGGCAATACCGTAGTATTAAAACCCAGTGAATTGCCGGCTAACACCAGCAAAGTAATGGCCGAAATTGTCAACAGCAATTTTGATCCGGCTTTCTTTCACGTAGTGGAAGGTGGTATAAATGAAACACAACAACTGCTTGAGCAGCGATTCGATAAGATTTTTTTCACAGGAAGTGTCCCCGTAGGACGCATTGTATATCAGGCAGCTGCAAAACACCTCACACCTGTTACACTTGAGCTTGGCGGAAAAAGTCCCGCCATTATACTCGACGATATCAGTCTGGATATTTATGCAAAGCGGTTGGTGTGGGCCAAGTTCCTGAATGCCGGCCAAACGTGCATTGCTCCTGATTATATTCTGGTAAAACGTCCGGTGAAAGATAAACTGATTGCCAACCTGAAGGCTGAAATTGAAAAAAGTGGTTTTTCGGTGGAAAACAACAACTATGTACAAATAATAAGTAGTAAAAACGGAAAGCGACTACAGACTTACATCGACATAGAAAAAGTGGTGATGGGTGGAAATTACAACGACGAAAAACGCATTTTTGAGCCCACAATTATGGACAATGTAAGTTTCGACGATGCTGTAATGCAGGAGGAGATTTTTGGACCTATTTTGCCCGTACTTCCTTTTGACTCGCTGGATGAAGTGATTGCCGAAATAAAACGCCGAGAAAAACCGCTGGCTTGTTATATTTTTACAGACAACAAATCGCTACGCGACAAAATACTTAAGGAAGTTTCGTTCGGCGGAGGATGCGTAAACGACGCATTGATGCACATCAGCAACAACCGCATGCCATTTGGCGGAGTGGGTGAAAGTGGTATCGGGTCGTACCACGGCGAGTATGGTTTTAAAACATTTACGCACTATAAAAGCGTACTCGACAAACCGACATGGCTTGAACCCGGCCTGAAATATGCCCCAAACGACGATAAAAAGATGAAATGGATGAAGAAAATATTGAAATAAGCAATTGAGTGCTGCAGCAAACGGTGCAGCACTCAATATTGCATTATGCTTTTTTCTTTTTAAACAATGTCATATAATACTTCGTGTGCCACAGTGCATGAAAAATGGATATTATGGACATTACGATGCCAAAGTCCACATGCAGCCACATAAATGTGCTGTACCAATCACCCATCACATCGTAGTTTAGTTGTACTACCAGCATAAGCCCCAATAGGCCTGAAACCATAAATGACAAAAGCAGGATTACATTCCAGATTTTACGGTGAGTGCTTGTTTTCAGCACCTTCAGTTTGCTTAGCAGCCAGGTTATAAAATACAAGGCAATAGTAGCGCCTCCGATTTCTATGAGAGGATAAATCGTCCCCCGACTATCATCATCAGTTTCTGTTGCAACTTCGGGAATTGCCTGTATTGAATCAGTTTGAGCACTGTCCTCGTCGGCAAACCTGTCATCTTCGGTCGAAGTACTACTGTCGGTAGTTGCCGTTTGACCATCCAATGCACCAAAACCATCATCTGTTGTTTGTGCCTTTAATCCGCTATGTTAAAAACGGCAAAAAGCACCCAGACGAGTGCTTTAAAAAGAGTTCGAAAGTTCATGTTTATTTTTTCTTGGGTAAATTTTTAAGTCCGTTATAGTCAATCACATCTTTGCAAAAAGAGAGGATTAAAAGAGTTATGCTAAAAAACTTATCTTCATTTTTAAATTTTATTTTACAAAAGAAATACATCTGTATTTGTTATAAAATTATTTTCTGTTTATTTCAAAGAAGAAAGGTCGAAATTTTGTTTCTTAAACGATTCATTGTGTTTTTACAAAATAGTTTGCTCTTTCATCGAAAATGGTTTATTATCTCTTTGTTAGCATCTATTGATATCCGGTATTTAAAGAACAGGTTGATTTGTTGAGTCTTTTATTTTTCTGTTTTGGTCGATACATATCGCCTTTTGGTTGAAATTCCTTTCTTGTAATATCAATTCTTTTTAAAATTGTAAAAGATAATCACTGTTATGTAGGGATTATCATCAATTGTAATCAATTAAAATGAATCGTTTTATGATGAAAAGAATTAAAGGGACACTACTATTGGCATGTTTAAGCCTGAGTGTATTTTCACAATCCAACTATAGTCTGGATTTTAATCCTGAAAATTATCAGAAACAAACCATTGAGTTTGAAGGTAAAAAAATCATTGTCAGGGCATACGAGCAGATACCGTATGTTACCAATCCCGACAACAAGGAACTTCAGGTAATGAATATTTACATCCCTGAAGCTTATTTTAAAAAGAAAAAAAATATCAATGGATATACAGCAGCCACTGCTCCTATATTCTTTACCAATAAAATTAGCGGTTACAACGAAGCACAACCTGCAACAGCACTGCAATTTCCGGGAGCCGGAGGGCCTATGGGTGCCGGAGCACCTCCGGCCGATGCACAAAAAGGACAAGGTAATGGAGGACCGCAAGGTGGTCAGCCCGGAGGATTTGGCGGGGGTGGAGGACCACAAGGCGGAGGAGGAGGACCGCAAGGCGGATTTGGTGGCGGAGGGCCACAGGGTGGATTTGGTGGTGGCGGACCGCAGGGAGGTCTCGGTGGAGGTGCTCCACAGGGTGGCGAAGGACGTCCTCAAATGAATGGCACAATGCAAAACAATGCAGGCTTTCAACCACAATCGGCTATTGCAATGGCATTGTCAAGAGGATATATTGTAGCTTCGGCAGGAGCAAGGGGCCGAAAATCGAGATCGGTAAGTGGCACTTACTCGGGCAAAGCACCTGCAGCTATTGTCGACCTGAAAGCAGCCATCTGTTACCTCAAATACAACGATAAAGTAATGCCCGGCGATGCCTCTAAAATAATTTCGAATGGAACAAGTGCCGGTGGCGCATTATCGGCATTATTGGGAGCTACAGGCAACAATCCCGACTATTTCCCTTACCTGAAAGAAATTGGTGCAGCACAGGCTTCCGATGATATATTTGCTGTTTCGGCCTACTGCCCGATAACCAATTTAGAGAATGCCGACATGGCATACGAATGGCAATTTAACGGGATTAATGAATACCGTAAAAACAGCGAACCCGGTACTTTATCCGTGAAACAAAAAGAACTTTCGGATAAATTAAAAGCAGAATTCCCTGCCTATTTAAACAGTTTACAGCTAAAAGATGCTGAAGGAAATGCCCTCACACTCGATAGCGATGGCAATGGTAGTTTTAAAAACTACATTCGCACACTATTAATTCAATCGGCACAGAAAGCACAGGACGAAGGTCGATATCTGACACGCTTTTCGCAATTAAAAATTGAAAACAAAAAAGTGGTGGACGTAGACTGGCAGGCACAAATAAAATACATGGGACGTATGAAAACACCTTCGGCATTTGATGCTGTTGATTTGTCAAGCGGTGAAAATGAACTTTTTGGCGATGCTGATATACAAACAAAGCATTTTACAACTTTTGGATTGAACCACTCAGGTAAAACAAGTTCTCTGGCAAGCGATAAAATTGTTAAAATGATGAACCCTTTGTATTACATTGGCGATGCACAAACCCAAACTGCTGCACACTGGCATATACGACATGGTACGAACGATAAGGATACCGGCTTAGCCATTCCCGTTATTTTAGGTACTGTGCTGCAAAACAAGGGCTACGATGTAAATCTGGAGTTGGCCTGGGATCGCCTTCACAGCGGCGACTACGAGTTGGAAGAGCTTTTCAACTGGATGGATAACTTGTGTAAAGCAAAATAAAATCGCCCGTTAAAGAGTTAGATTATCAATAGCATACCGCCTCGTTGCAAAGCCCTTTTGAAACTTTGTAACGTGGCGTTTTTTTTCGTTTTATATTTCTTTTAGGATTCATAAAAAGTTAAAATTTTTTTTAGTTGCACATATCAATTAATTCATATTACCTTTGCATAAAAATTATAGAACAGACATGAA
>JBLIZK010000168.1:0-2229 GCA_048859825.1 Paludibacter sp. | reverse complement strand
GACGCTCTTCCGATCTGCATTTGGCACAACTGTAATTGTTTGCGACCACACAATCATTCCGGTAGAAGTTCCACCATCAACTACCATTTGATATCCTGAACCACTTGTATGATCACCTCGGTTAGTAAATCCACTATAAACGTCCTGTGGATTTCTACATACCCAATAATTACCTTTCTGGGGTTCCGGAGCATTTTGTTGATGTACATAAGATGTTCCAAAACCCAGATCACCTGAATTACCTAATTCAAAATCACCATTTGTTAATAAATTTACGCCACTCAACACATTTCCTGTCACGATGTAATTTCCATTATTTGCACTGGTTACCGTTCCGAGTGATGGATTCTGATGTGTAGAGGTAAATCCATTCGGACCAGTCCATGATTGATTGGTGATATTTGTTCCGGTACTTGTTAAAGTTACACTGGTGCTGGTACAAATTGAATCCAGGCCAGCGGGACCGGCTTCAATGGTAGGTGTTGTCAATACTTTACCGTTTGCCACTATCGTCACATCATCTGCACCGGCCGATGACATTACAATGCTTTCTGAAGCATAAGTACCAACAAGTAAGCCGGATTTCAATCGGACATAAACAGGTGATGCGTTAACAACACCTCCTGAACTTGGAATAGTTAAAAATGAACCAAATGTTGTTCCATTCGCAGACAATTCAAAATCAGTTGGAGCTGTTATTATTATAGGACCCGATAAACTGGTTCCGCTTACAGTAAAGTTTTGTGTAACCGAAGGTCCGTTTCCGAATAAATAAAAGAAACCATTCAATGTATTCACCGAACTAATTGTTGCGACACTTGCCGAAACCTGACCGCTGCACTTTACAGTTTGCGAGATAGCACCGGTAGCCGAAAGTGTAATATTTTCATTCGCGTATGAACCTATAGCTAAACCTGATTTCAATCGGACATACACAGTTGTGGCAGAAACTGAACCCGAAGTCGGTGTAATACCGATTGCAGAACTATAAAAATCAGTTCCATTTGTTGAAATTTCGAAATTTGTTGGAGGTGTAACTGAAATATCTCCTGACAATGTAGAACCACTAACTGTAAAAGTTTGAATACTCGACGGTCCATTATCCAGGGAATAAATAAAGCCCGCTAAACTAAGTTTAGAAACACTAATACTGGCACGTTTTACTTCTCCTTTGCAATATAGAGAAAAAGACGCTGCATTTGTGCTGCTAAAAGTAAAACTCTCATTGTAAATAGCCGCTGCCAAACCAATTTTTAAACGGATATATATGGTTGTATTCACACTTCCACCCGATTGATTTAAAGTCAACGACGATTGATATGTTCCGGATGCCGATGTTGATATCTGATAGTTTGTTGGAGCTGTGACAACGATATTTGCTGTTAAATTTGAACCTGTAACCACGACCGATTGATACGGAGAAGTAGTTGAACCCAAATTGTAGGTAAATCCGGTTAAAGTATCCGGGTTAATTTCAATTTGAGGGGCATTTGTAACCGATCCTGAGCAACTCACATTTACAGTAGTTGCATTTGTGGAAATACAACTTAAATTGTTAACAATAGATGCCTTCACTGGTAAACCGGCCTTTAAGCGTACGTAAACCCGAGTTGATCGCACTTCCCGGTTAAACACATTCAATCGTACCAATGGCATGGCTGTGAATGAAACGCCATCCAAACTTGATATTTCAAACGAATCGGTTGGTAAAACTTCTATATTCGTATTCAACCCGGAACCACTTACATTAAATGACTGAATAGAAGATGGTCCCAAACCGTATGCATATGTAAATCCGGTAAGAGATGTGGATGATGAAACAATAGTAGGTACGTTATTACGACCTGTAAAATCGCCAAAAGAGGTAATTGAAGTCGCAGAAATTGTAGTCGCGGTTACAGCATCATGGTCGGTCCATTCCTGATTGTTTGAATTATACCTCGAGGTAATTATATTCGAAGGTGTGAATCCCTCTAAATCGGCAGTAACTATAGTGCCTGTAACAGTAGCCGAAAAGTTAGTAATACCTGTCTGACTTACTGTCCAATATCTTGAGACATAATTGGAAGTTCCACTCACATTAGGATGTTTATCGTCAGTAAGTTTTACGGCTACCAATGCACCTGATGCAAAAGTACCACCCGAAAAAGCAATATTTAAAGGAGTATATTCAGCAGTACCGGTAGTATCTCCCACCGGAAAAACAAACGATGTTGCAGATGTAAAATA
>JBLIZK010000167.1:0-15901 GCA_048859825.1 Paludibacter sp. | reverse complement strand
TACTGTATACAAAACAAACAGAACAAAGTATATAGTAGCTGAATCAGGTGATACCTATGAAAGCATTGCCGAAGAGTTTAATATTTCAATACGTAAACTTAAAGAATACAATGAAATTGATTCTAACTCAGGACTGAAAGCGGGAACACAGTTGTATTTGAGAAAGAAAAAAAATAAAGCATCCTATGGTATTAATAATCATGTGATTAAGAGTGGCGAAACCATGTATAGTATTTCACAGACATACGGCATTCGCCTGGAAAAGTTATACCAGCTTAACAATATGCCTTATACAGAAACTGCCCGCATCGGAAAGGTTCTTAAACTGCGTTAACTATGCGAAAAAGAAATACTGAGTTGCTCAAGGATGTAATTTTTCAGGTATTAAAAAACAACCATCTCGACAAGAAATTAAATGAAAAGCATTTAATTGATGCCTGGCCTAAAGTATTAGGAGCAAATATTACGCAGTATACTACGGACATTCAAATTAAAAACAAGGTGCTTTATGTGAGCATAAGTTCGTCGGTTTTGCGACATGATTTGTTTTTAAGTAAAGAACAAATAATGAATTCATTAAATGCTGAAGTAGGAGTAGAGTACATTAAAGACATTGTTTTCAGGTAAATGTGAATACATATGGATTACATTTCAGTTTTGCAATCAGGCACATCACGTAAATTAATAGATAGTATCGTAGATGATGTTTTCAGTACGCCAGAGAACCTAAGCGTTATTTTTGAACTGATATTTCATGATGATATTAAAATTGCATGGAAAGCTGCCTGGGCTATCGAAAAGATTGTACGTAAATACCCCAAACTTATTAATTCGCAACAACAAGATCGAATTGAGATATTATTTCTTCGAACAAAACACAGTGGTCTGCAGCGGATATTAATGTCCATACTCTATGCTTTACCTGTTCAAAAAAAAATCAATGTCGATATATTAAATACCTGTTTTGATATTGTGAGTTCTGACAAGTATTCTATTGCTGTTCAATCACTTGCACTTAAAATTTTGGTTAATTATTGTACAATTGAGAAGGAATTAATACCAGAATTAGAGGCTTATTTGGAATCTATGGATGAGTACATTTTAGCCCCTGCCATGTTATCGTCCAAAAGATTTGCACTTAAAGCACTCAGCAAGAGTAGATAATGACTTTGTGTTCATAATTAAGTAATTAATTATGCACATTTTAGGAATAAAAGTGTTATTTTTGCATGCAATTTTTGAAAAGGGTAAAATAATATTTTTGCTCCTTAATTCTTAAGTTTAATCAAAAAAAACAATTATGTCATTAAAGAAAAACATTTTGGCTTTACGCCAGAAAAAAGCCATTGTTGAAAAAGGTGGTGGTGATAAAGCCATCGAAAAACAGGTGGCAATGGGTAAAATGACTGCCCGTGATCGCATCCTTACTCTTTTAGATCCCAATTCATTTCATGAGTATGACCTCTTTGTAGAACATGAAGAAAGAAATTTCGGCATGGATGATAAAGTATTGGCAGGTGATGGTGTAATTACAGGTACAGGAACCATCAATGGAGCTCCAATATGCATTTATGCACAGGATTTTACAGTAATGGGTGGTTCATTAGGATTAAAACATGCCAGAAAAATCACCAAGATTATGGATCATGCACTTAAAATGAAAGTGCCATGTATCGGTATAAACGATTCAGGAGGTGCACGTATTCAGGAAGGAATTGGTGCATTGGCCGGATACGGTGAAATTTTTTACAGAAATACTTTAGCATCAGGTGTAATTCCGCAAATTTCAGTGATTTTAGGTCCGTGTGCGGGTGGTGCTGTATATTCACCAGCTCTGACTGACTTTGTTTTTGTTGTTGAGAACATTTCAAAAATGTTCATTACAGGTCCGAATGTAATTGAAACTGTATTGGGTGAGAAAATTTCTCAGGAAGATTTGGGAGGTGCTCGTGTACATGCCGAAATTACCGGTAATGCTCATTTTTATGCACTTAGCGAATTAGAATGTTTTGAACAAATTAAACAATTAGTTTCGTTAATACCTCATAGCAATCAACAAAAAGCAGTAAAAGTTGAACCAAAGAAACCAACTTTTAAGAAAAATATTGAAAACATTATTCCTGCAGATCCAAAACAACCATACGACGTTCGTGAAGTAATTTACGCACTAAGCGACGATTCAAAATTCCTTGAAGTACAAGAACTTTGGGCTCCCAATATTGTAATCGGATTTGGTCGATTAGATGGTGAAACTGTAGGTTTTGTAGCCAATCAGCCAATGTATTTAGCTGGTGTGTTGGATTGTGACGCATCAGATAAGGCAGCTCGTTTTATTCGTTTTTGCGATGCGTTTAACATTCCTATCATAACACTCGAAGATATGCCGGGTTATTTACCAGGTGTTGATCAGGAGCATGCCGGTGTAATTCGTCACGGTGCAAAAATGCTCTATGCTTACTCTGAAGCTACTGTTCCAAAAATTACAGTAATTCTACGTAAAGCATACGGTGGTGGTTATATTGCAATGAATTCCAGACACTTAGGTGCTGATTTTATGTTTGCTTGGCCGGGTGCTGAAATTGCTGTAATGGGTCCGGAAGGAGCTGCAAATATTATTTTCCGTAAGGAAATTATGGAGGCAGAGGATGAAGATGCAATGCGTCAGCAAAAGGTACAGGAATACATTGAGAAATTTGCAAATCCTTTTGTTGCTGCAGCAAAAGGTTATATCGATGCTGTAATTGAACCGCTAGAAACCCGTGGATTATTGTTGCATGCATTGGATGTTTCGAAATATAAAGATGATCATCGTCCGGCAAAAAAACACGGAGTTCCGCCATTCTAATTAGTTAATTGGTTTATTAACTTCTAATTATTAATCATTTAATTAATTATATATGAGTGAGAATAAATTTGATACTTCAGAATTAGTTGATTTTGCAGTAACAGCCCGAAAATACAAAACTCTGTTGACGACTAAATATAAAAAGCGAAAAGTTTGGAACGAACCAAGTGCATTTGATATTCAGTCATTTATTCCGGGTACGATAATTCAGATAGACGTACAAGAAAATCAAATTGTAAAAGAAGGTGAACAAATTCTGATTTTGGAAGCAATGAAAATGCAAAACAGAATTGAAATGCCTTTTACTGCAAGAGTAAAAAAAATAAATGTAAATGTTGGTGATAAAGTTCCAAAGGATACAGTTATGATAGAATTGGAACCTGCAAACGATTAATATAAAGGTGCTGAAAATCAGCACCTTTTTTAATAGTGATATATTACCTATAATTTATATTATGTCAAATATAATTTATTCCATTTTCTGATGCACTATTCAACTATAGAGTTCTAGCTGCTCAAATGAATCAAAGCTAAGTTATCAGGTAAATCGATAAAAAAACAGACAGAATCCATTGAATTCTGTCTGTAATTTAATTATATAATAAAAATATTAATCTTGTGATGGTAAATCAATTTTCAGATTGAGTTCATCTAATTGTGATTGATCAATTATTGACGGAGCATCAATCATTACATCACGACCTGAATTGTTTTTAGGAAAAGCAATACAGTCGCGAATACTATCTAGTCCAGCAAACAATGAAACGAAACGATCAAGACCAAATGCTAAACCTCCATGTGGCGGAGCTCCATAACGGAATGCACTCATAAGGAAACCAAATTGTGCTTCGGCCTTTTCGGGTGTAAATCCTAATAACTCAAACATACGATTTTGCAACTGACTGTCGTGAATACGGATAGATCCCCCACCCAACTCTACTCCATTCACTACCATGTCATAAGCATTGGCTCTGACTTTACCCGGATCGGTATCCAGGTAATTAATATCTTCAGGTTTTGGTGATGTAAATGGGTGATGCATAGCATAATAGCGCTGTGTGTCTTCATCCCATTCAAACAAAGGAAAATCGATTACCCATAGAGGAGCGAACACTTCCTTGTTGCGAAGTCCTAATCTGGCTCCCATCTCAAGACGTAGTTCGCAAAGAGCTTTTTGGGTTTTTGATTTTGCTCCGGCTAAAATGAGAATTAAATCGCCTGCTTTTGCATTGAATTGCGATGCAATTGATTTGAGGTCGTCCTGGTTATAGAATTTGTCGATGCTTGATTTGAAAGTTCCGTCTGCATCACAACGAATATAAACGAGTCCCTTCGCTCCTATTTGAGGACGCTTCACGAAATCGGTTAATTCATCAATTTGTTTACGGGTATACGCAGCACAGCCTTCTGCACAAATACCACCTACATAGTCGGCACTATCAAACACAACAAAATCATGGCCTGAAACAAGTTCTTTCAATTCGACAAACTTCATTTCGAAACGAATATCCGGTTTGTCGGAACCGTAATACTTCATGGCATCATGCCAGGTCATTCGGGGGAATGCATCAGTAAAGTCGATGTTTTTTACGTATTTAAAAAGATGTTTTGTCATTCCTTCGAAGATATTCAGTACATCTTCCTGCTCTACAAATGACATTTCGCAGTCGATTTGTGTAAATTCGGGCTGACGGTCGGCACGTAAATCCTCATCTCTGAAGCATTTAGCTATTTGGAAGTAGCGGTCAAAGCCTGAAACCATTAATAGCTGTTTGAACAACTGTGGCGATTGTGGTAATGCATAAAATTGTCCGGGATTCATGCGCGAGGGAACAACAAAGTCGCGTGCACCTTCGGGAGTTGACCCAATAAGTATAGGAGTTTCAACTTCCAGAAAACCAAGCTGGTCGAGATAACGACGTGTTTCAAAAGCCATTTGGTGGCGTAAAATCAAATTGCTACGCACATTATTGCGTCGTAAATCAAGATAACGATATTTCATACGGATATCGTCACCTCCATCGGTATTATCTTCTATTGTAAATGGCGGAGTTTGTGCTTCGTTCAGTACATTCAGTTCATTTACAAGGATTTCAATTTCGCCGGTAGGTATGTTTGTATTTTTGTTACTTCGCTCAGCAACCTGACCTTTGATTTGAATTACGAATTCGCGTCCAAGTTTGTTTGCTTTTTCGCACAAATCAGCATCAGTTTCGTTGTTGAAAACCAATTGAGTAACACCGTATCTGTCGCGAATATCGACAAATGTCATCCCACCCATTTTACGGGTACGCTGTACCCAACCTGAAAGGGCAACCTGCTGATTGATGTTTGTAAGGCGAAGTTCGCCACAAGTGTGTGTTCTGTACATAATTAGATAGTTTCTAATTCTTTAATAATAGAATTTTTATTGTTAAACAAAAATACAAAAAAAATGCAGCAATCCGTTTTATGTTTAAGCAATTTTCTTGTATAAATATTAAAAAGAGGTACAAATAATCACTTGTACCTCTTAATTAATGAGATTATAAAATTATCCTACAGTCACTTCAGGTGAAATCTTTTTCACCAGACCTTTTAATACGTCACCCGGACCTAATTCAATAAATTCGGTTGCCCCATCGGTAACCATGTTTTTTACTGTTTGAGTCCAACGTACCGGTGCTGTAAGCTGTGCAATAAGATTTTCTTTAATTGCAGCTGCATCAGTTTGCGGATAGGCGTTAACATTCTGATATACCGGACAAACAGGTGTTGAGAATGTTGTATTTTTTATGGCTGCCTGTAGTTCTTCGCTGGCAGGTTGCATAAGTGGTGAGTGGAAAGCTCCACCAACAGGTAGTTTTAAAGCACGTTTTGCACCTTTTGCTTTCAGTTCTTCGCAAGCGCGGTCGATGCCTTCGATTGAACCCGAAATTACAAGCTGACCAGGGCAGTTATAGTTTGCAGGTACCACAACAACATCCTTAATTGAATCGCAAACTGCTTCAACATCTTCGTCGCTTAAGCCAAGAACGGCAGCCATTGTTGAAGGTTCGATTTCGCATGCTTTTTGCATGGCAAGTGCACGCGCTGATACAAGTTTCAATCCATCTTCGAACGACATGGCTTTAGCAGCAACAAGCGCAGAGAATTCACCTAATGAGTGGCCGGCTACCATTTCGGGTTTGAAATCGTCGCCAAGTACGATGGCAGAAATTACGGAATGTAAAAATACGGCTGGTTGGGTTACTTTTGTTTGTTTAAGATCTTCGGCAGTACCTTCGAACATTAAATCGGTAATGCGAAAACCCAGAATTTCGTTTGCTTTTTCGAAATATTCTTTAGCAATGGGTGATGTTTCGTACAAATCTTTTCCCATTCCTGTAAATTGAGCTCCCTGACCGGGAAATACATAAGCTTTCATGAGCAAATTAATTTTTTATAGGAACTTAAAAGTGCCTGTTTTTAAACTATTTATGTTTATTTTATTCTTTCAAAAACGGCTGCAAAGATACGTTTTTTCCGGCAGAAAATAAAATGTTTTAAGTATTAATGCGGTTGAGCAATTATGGTGAGTTATATAGAAGAATTGGTTCAAAATAGATGATATGTATTAATGATATAAATGTCAGTATATTACGGTGCTATGCACCTGAGAAACTAAAATTCGTATTTTTTACAAATAGAATGGGACTCTGTCCCAAATATAGGTGCAAATGGTAGATTAAGGCCTGGCGGATACGTTTTTTCGTACAGAAATTAGAATCCTTATTTTCTACAAATAGAGCGGGACGCTGTTGCTGATAAAGGTGTAAATTGTAGATTTTGGACTGGCGGAAACAGTGCAATACAATATTATAATGCGCTGAAAATAAATCCGGAAGTAGTATCTGAAATTATCGGTTATACAGAACTCACGTTATTATTTAAAGAGCTGAGGGTGTGGTATGCACTGTGCGCGAAGGATTGAAGCGGCGTGGCAGACGCGTAGCGGATGGCACAAGAGCGTAAAGCCTGACCCGAAGGGGCGCGCCCAAATATTTAAATTTCTGTTATTAAACAGGTTTTTGATTTTGGAAATAATGCTTTAACTTTGCAGTAGTTATTAAAAAACCAAAATGGAAGAAATTAAGAAGTATTTTAGTAAGCTCTCCCCTACCCAACTGTCGCAATTTGAACAGCTTTATGATTTGTATGTGGATTGGAATGCGAAAATTAATGTGATTTCGCGCAAAGATATTGAAAATTTGTACGTTCACCATGTATTACATTCGCTGGCGATTGCGCAGGTTATTACGTTTAAGCCCGGTAGTACGTTGCTTGATGTAGGAACCGGTGGAGGTTTTCCGGGGATTCCATTGGCTATTTTGTTTCCGGAGGTGAGATTTACGCTGATTGATTCGATTGGGAAGAAGATTAAAGTGGGAACTGAGGTGTCTAAAGCCATTGGTTTACAAAATATTGAGCTGAAACACCTGCGTGTACAGGACGAAAAAGGACGCTTTGATTTTGTGGTGAGTCGTGCTGTGATGCCACTGGATGATTTGGTGAAGCTTGTGAAGAAAAACCTGAGTAAAGAGGGTAAAAATTCCCTTCCAAACGGATTGATTTGTTTGAAAGGAGGCGAATTACAACACGAAATACTTCCGTATAAAAATGTAGCTGATATGTTTGATGTGTCGGATTACTTCAGCGAAGAGTTTTTTAAAACCAAGAAAATTGTGTACGTACCTCTTTAAAAATCAAATAAATGACAATAAAAACGTTTACTTTTAATCCGTTTCAGGAAAATACCTACCTGATTTATGACGAAAATAAAAAGGCTGCAATTATTGACTGCGGTTGTATTCTGGATTACGAAAAGAAAGCTTTGGCTGCGTATATAGCTGAAAATGAATTACAATTAATTAAAGTGCTGAACACGCACTTACACCTCGACCATCAGTTTGGCAACCGATTTTTGGCTGAAAGCTATGGCATTCGACCAGAAGCGCATATTGACGATGAATTTTTACTTGAGACTGTGAGGGCGCAGGGAGCTATGTTTGGGATTCCGGTAAAAGAGGAACCTCAGGCATTGGGTGCGTATATAGTTGATAATCAGGAAATTGAAGTTGGAAGTATTAAGTTGAAGGCATTTCATGTACCGGGACATTCGCCCGGAAGTGTGGCATTGTACTCTGAAGCTGAGGGAGTGGTTTTTGTGGGTGATGTATTGTTCAGAGGCTCAATAGGCAGAACAGACTTGCCCAAAGGAGATTATGCTACATTGATTCGTTCGATACAGACAAAATTGTTGACTTTGGCTGATTCTACAGTGGTTTACAGTGGTCATGGACCATCGACGACAATTGGCGAAGAGAAGACAGGAAATCCTTTTCTGTGATAGCGCTGCAGGACTGAAATAAACAAAAGTATAGTATTAGCTGTAAAGGCTGTTTTCGATAATAAACTGATTAACAAAAGGATGTACCAAAGCGGATATGTCCTTTTTTTGTTGGATTAATTCGCGGATTTGAGTGGACGATAGGTCGAAATAAGGAGAATCAATGCGCTTCATTTGCGGGTACAGATGGGTAACTTCATCGAGATTGTAGCCACGACGCGGGTACACGTATACCGGAAATTGCTCCAGAATTTGATTGTAGTCTTTCCATTTGTTGAAAACAAGCGCATTGTCGCTGCCAATGAGGAGGTTAAATGTAAATGCCGGAAAATCCGCGCACAATTGGTGCAAGGTATCAATTGTATAGGACGGAACCGGCATTGTAAACTCCACATCGGTGGCTTTCAGCCGGTTATTGCTACGAATAGCGCCGATGAGCATTTCCAGGCGCAGGTTTTCATCGATTAATGCGGAACTTTCTTTCAGAGGATTGCATGGTGAAACCACGTACCAAACTTCGTCGAACAGCTCATTCTGAATGAGGTAGTTACCTAAATTCAGATGTCCGTTGTGAAAGGGATTAAAAGAGCCGAAGAAAAGGGCTACATTCATGTTGGTGAGCGGTTTATTTAAACTATTTCGAAAGAAAATCGCGAATAATCTGTTCGGTTTCGGATTGCGCCTTTGCTAAATCGTCGTTGACAACCACCACATCGAATTTGGGCGCAAATGTTAATTCGTAGGATGCTTTTTCGATGCGCTGTGCAATCATCTCGGGGCTATCGGTAGCTCTGCCAACGAGTCTTTTTTGCAATTCATCGATGCCGGGAGGTGCAATAAACAAGGCTAAAGCACGGTCGCCGAATTGCTTCTTGATGTTTAAGCCACCCACTACATCCACATCGAAAATAATATTATTTCCCTTTGAAGTGATGCGTTCCACCTCGCTGCGAAGTGTTCCGTAGTATAAATCTTTATAAACTTCTTCGAATTCGATAAATTCATTGTTATCAATGCTTTCGCGGAATTTTTCGGGCGTCAGGAAATAATAGTGTTCGCCGTCTTTTTCAACACCTCTGGGAGCACGGCTTGTGGCCGATACCGAAAACTCAAGATGCAGGTTTTTAGTAAGTAAGTACTGAACGATGGTGCTTTTGCCTGCTCCTGAGGGAGCCGAAAAAATGATTAATTTACCGGACATGGAACTAATAGAGTTAATGGATTTGTGGACTGATTAGTTTGTATTTAATTGTTAAAGTATATTTAATACCTGTTCTTTGATTTGTTCCAGATCATCTTTCATCAGTACCACAATTTTTTGCATTTCGCTGTGGTTTGATTTGGAACCGAGCGTATTTATTTCGCGACCGATTTCCTGTGCAATAAATCCCAGTTTTTTACCCGGCGATTTTTCGTGATTCATGGTTTCGATAAAGTAATCGAGGTGGTTTTTGAGGCGTACTTTTTCTTCGTTTACATCGAGTTTTTCAATGTAGAAAATCAATTCCTGTTCCAGGCGGTTGCTATCGTAACTTACTTTATCAGAAAGGTTAAGCAAATTCTCTTCGAGTTTGGCTTTAATACGCTCCACGCGTTCAGCTTCGAAAGGAGCTATCTGCTCAAGTAAGGAGGCTATGCTGTTTATTTTTGTGATAAAAACCTGTTCGAGCGATTTTCCTTCCTGCAAACGGAAGGCTTTGAGTTGTTCGATGGCCTGATGAATGGTTTTGCGAATTTCGATCCATTCGTTTTCGTCCAGTTCCACTGTATCGGCTTTCAGGGCATCGGGTAAGCGTAAAATAATCTCGAACCAGTTTTGAGGCAGCTCCATGCCTGTATTCTGAGCTATTTGCTTAATTTGCTCGTAATAGGCCGAAACCACAGTTTGATTGATTTGAGTAACGGATTCTTTGCTTGAATTATCGATATACAGCGCAAAATCAATTTTACCACGTTCAAGTTGCTGGGTTATTTCGTTACGAACTTCAATGTCCTTTTCGCGGTACAGACCTGAGATGCGGGTCGATAAATCGATTTGTTTACTGTTGAGCGATTTTATTTCAACCACAATTTTTTTATTCCCGTATTCGCATGTGGCTTTACCAAAGCCGGTCATTGATTGTACCATATTGATTTCTATAATTGAATGTGTTCACAAATTTACAATATTTATTTTAAACACGGTTATTTGTTGAATACGATAACAAAATTTACTTTTTAAGCCATATATGCTTACAGTTAAAAATTAAACCGATAGTTTTTCTTCAATAAATAAAATTTTCAGTATATTTGTCAGTAGTAAAAAAAAGCATTTGTCCTTCTGATAATCAACTGATTTATTATATATATCATGGAAAAAACAAAAAAAATTCTGTTACCCGAAAATGAATTACCCACAAAATGGTATAACATTATGGCAGAAATGCCAAACAAACCATTGCCCATGTTGCATCCGGGCACACGCCAACCGATAAAAGCGGAAGATTTGTATCCTTTGTTCGCAAAAGGACTTGCTGATCAGGAAATGAACGACACGGATGCCTGGATTGAAATACCGGAAGAGGTACGTGAAAAATACAAGATATACCGCCCTACCCCATTGGTACGTGCTTATGGCCTCGAAAAGGCGCTGGATACACCGGCACATATTTATTTTAAAAACGAAAGTGTGAGTCCGGTAGGTTCGCACAAGCTAAACTCGGCACTGGCGCAGGCTTATTATTGCAAGGAAGCCGGCGTAACCAATGTTACAACCGAAACAGGCGCCGGACAATGGGGAACAGCTATGGCATTTGCTACGAAGACTTTCGGGCTGGAGCTGGCTGTGTATATGGTGAAAATAAGTTACGAACAAAAACCGTATCGCAGGTCGCTGATGCAAACATGGGGTGCGCAGGTGGTGCCATCGCCAAGTATGTCGACCAAAGCGGGACGCAAAATTATTACCGAAAATCCGAATTACCAGGGAAGTTTAGGTACTGCCATTTCGGAAGCGATAGAGTTGGCCATGAGTACACCCAACTGTAAATATACGCTTGGAAGTGTGCTGAACCACGTTTCGTTGCATCAAACGGTGATAGGACTCGAAGCCGAAAAACAAATGGAAATGGCCGGCGAATACCCCGATGTGGTAATTGGCTGTTTTGGCGGAGGTTCTAACTTCTCCGGAATTTCGTTCCCGTTTATGCGTCATAATATTAAGGATGGAAAGAAAACACGCTTTATTTCGGCCGAACCGGCATCGTGCCCTAAACTAAGCAGGGGTGTGTTCCAGTACGATTTTGGCGACGAAGCCGGTTATACTCCGCTTATACCTATGTATACCCTTGGGCACAACTTTGCTCCTGCGCATATACATGCAGGCGGATTGCGCTATCATGGCGCCGGCACTATAGTAAGCCAGTTGATGAAGGATAATATGATGGAAGCGGTGGATATTAAACAATTAGACTCGTTTAAAGCGGGTGTATTGTTTGCTCAAACCGAAGGTATTGTTCCGGCTCCTGAATCGGCACACGCCATAGCGGCGGCTATCAACGAAGCGCTGAAAGCCAAAGAAGAAGGCACTAAAAAAACAATATTGTTTAACCTATCGGGTCATGGATTGGTGGATATGACTGCTTACGACCAGTATTTGGCCGGCGATTTGGTGAATTATACGCTGACGGATGAGGATATTGCCAATAATATTGAGAAACTGGAAGGGATATTGAAGTAAAGGTGGTGACTAACCTCACCCTAAATCCCTAACCTCACCCTAAATCCCTCTCCTTGAGGAGAGGGACTTAAGAGGAGAGGGACTTAAGAGAAGAGGACTTTAAGTGGAGAAGAAATTTGAGAAGAGAGCCGTGCAATTGAGTTTGTACGGCTTTTTTTTGTCTGTAACCGGAATTTTTGCCTACTAACGTCATGAATAAGCACAAATGATAGTGAGATGATGTTTTCAGATTTACTATTGTATGCAAAGGAATGAAACGATTCCTCGCATTGAATGGGCCGGGTGAACTTTCAGTATTGTATTATTAGTGTGTATTATTCAATTATTTAAATAAAAAATCAGACAGATACTTATATATTATTATGCATCAGGGAATTGTTTGTACTTCGGCGATGGAATAATGTGTTTGCATGGTTTTATATTCTAATTTTGCAAAAAAACAAGAAAAATGCTAACAACACATATTGGCGAAATTGCGGGATTGGGCGTATCGGTTTGCTGGACGATGAGTGCTTTGTTTTTTGAGAAAGCCGGTAACCGCATGGGGTCATTGTCGGTCAATTTTATCCGCTTATTACAGGCAATATTATTTTTAGGTATTGCTACTCTGTTTACAAAAGGATTGTTTATACCTTCCGATGCCACTGCATATCAGTGGTTTTGGCTCGGATTGTCCGGTTTTATCGGCTTTTATCTGGGCGATATGGTGTTGTTTAAATCGTATTTAATTATCGGTTCGCGTACGGCAGCGTTGATAATGAGTTTTGCACCGATGTTAACGGCCATCATTGGTTGGTTTTTTCTGGATGAAAAACTGAATGGCCTCGAAATTACAGCAATACTGGTGAGCATCAGCGGCATTGCGATAGCTATTTCGAACCGGAAAATGCGCCTTAACATCCCCCTAAAAGGTTTATTGCTGGCATTTGGGGGCGCTTTAGGACAAGCTACCGGCATTATTTTAAGTAAAAAAGGCATAGGCGATTACGATCCGCTGGCGGCTACACAAATCAGGGCCTTGTTTGGCATCGTAGGTTTTGCGCTTATGATTACGGCGCTCAAACGCTGGCCAAAAATTGCCGAAGCAGTGAAAGACAAACAGGGAATTACTGCTGTAACCATCGGGTCGGTATTCGGGCCGTTTATAGGAGTGGCATTGTCGTTATTTGCCATTCAGCATACCAATACCGGCATAGCCTCCACGCTGATGGCGCTGGTGCCTATCTTTATTATCTGGCCATCGGCCATTATGTTTGGCGAGAAGGTAAAAATTCAGCAAATTATCGGCGCTATTATCTCCATTATCGGCGTAAGCCTGTTTTTTATCTAGTAAAAAAAAAGTCTTAAACTCCTCCCTGTTAACCGAGGAATTTAAGACGATTTTATCGGTTAATTACTCTTTTGAAAACTCGGCATCGGCCACAATTCTGATTTCGTGGCTAACCGCCTGTGCCGGGAAATTGGGTGCAATGCCAAAATCAACGCGGTTCAGCACGCCGGTAATGTGAAAACCAAACACCTCCTTTTTGCTCATATTGAGCGCACTACCATTGTAAGTTACATCGAGCGCTACCGGTTTGGTTACCCCATGCATGGTTAAATCGCCGGTAAGAACGAACTTTTTGTCGGATACTTTTTTAACGCCCGTGCTTACAAACTTCAGTTCGGGGTATTTTTCCACGTCAAAAAAGTCGGCTGAGCGCAAGTGATTGTCGCGCATTTCCACACCGGTATTGATGCTGGCTACATTGGCGGTAAGGGTTACCTTCATATCGCTGTAGTCGGGTTGGGTAGTAATTACTTTTACCGAAAAATTGCTAAAGTTACCGCTAATGTCGGCAATGCTAAGGTGTTTTACCACAAAGCCCAGGCGTGAGTGTGCGGGGTCGTTGCTCCATGCCTGCTGTGCCGAAGCGAATACTGATACCGACACAATGAGTAGACTGAATAAAAACTTTTTCATACGTTTTTGTAATTTTTGAATTAGAATAAATAATATTTTATCTGATAGTACAAAAGTACGCCTGTAAAACCATGTGCGAATTACAAAAATACGGACAAGGACTGCAAAAATCAGGACAAAAAAAACACAGCAAGCATATTCGGGCAGTTGAATGGCTTGCTGTGCGGGGGTGGCAAATGGTGTTCGGGTAAGTGAATTATTGGGCTTTTGTGTCGACCGAATCGGTTGTTTTGGATGTACTTACCGAATTATTGGCCGCTTTGGCCACTTCGTTGAGCTGAGCATAAAGCGTATCCCATCCTGTAACAGATTTCATGGCCGATACCAGGTCCAGATAGTTGCGTAAATTCTGTGTTAAACCAGCTTTAAGAGAGCTGGCCGATTTTTGCTTGCGCAAGCCGGCATTGGCCTCCGTTTGGCGGAAAAAGATGGATTTAAACCCGGTTTGACGACTTTTTAGGGTTTCGTATACCTCGCTCAGGTTGAGTCGTGCTAATTTTTCGAGGTTTACCTGGCCATCGAGCACCGAAATCAGCTTATCGATGGTTTCGGTTTCGGCCGCATAATTCATGTCAATAATATCGGAACCGTATTGATCAATAATGGTCAACAGGTCCACGCCATCCTGACGGAACGGATAACCCGTAATTTTTTCAAATCCTTTTAAAATGGATATCATGGCCTTTAGGGGCTCGTCGCGCAGCAAATAGGCCTCTTCAACCGATTTTCCCAAACCACTGAACGTTTGCTTGCCGAAAACCTCAAAAAAATCCGCATAGGAGCTTTTCAGTGCGGCTAATAAAGCGTGGTCTTTTACAAAACTATATTCCGGTTTTTCGGAAATAGTAATTACATTGTTGGCAAATGCACCCAGCAAATTAAGCGGATAACGTGATGTTTTTGTATTCATAAATTTAAATTTTAAAGTTATTAAGGAAACCATTTGCTCAGCTTTTGCGAAATTGATGGTTTATGTACGCCGACACAAGGTTGCCTCACTTTCCGGGAACTCTATGTACGCTGACATAAGGTTGCGCTTTAAAGTTCCAAACAAAAACAATGGTTCAATCAGAAATACTATTTTCACAAGTTCCAAAATTGCCCAAAAAAAGATTTGCTGGTCACTTTGTATTTTTACCTCTAAATTGAAGAACGACATTCGGTTACTTACTTTATTAATAACATTTGTAGATTTCATCAAATCCGGATTAATTTCAGCTAAAATGTCATTTTTATATAGTTCCTGAGCTACATTATTTAATTTTGATAATTGTGGAATAGAACTAAAATAATTGAACAGGTTTTTCTTATTCAAAAAATGAATTACAATATTGATAATGGATAAACCCAAAATTACAAGAAAAAATATCGGGTTGAAAAATGCCATTATAAACGACAACAAACTGGCAAACGATAACAAAGGTACAATGAAATACCATTTAGGTTGTTTCAGAATTTTATCCTTAAAAAGCGTGGAAATATAAAATACATCTCTGTCATTCAGTTTTTTCAATTGACTTTGAACAGATACTCTAAAGTCGGGATTTCGGGTAAACTCATCTAAAAGTCTTTCATTATTTAAGTTTTTTATTGTGTCCGCAGGAATGTTTCTTAACTTGTTATAAAGAAATTGTTGTCCTACTTTTGAGTTAGTACGGTCTATAAACATAAATAATTCCTGAAAATCCAAATCATTACAGGTTTTGTCAGACAAAGTCTGAAAAGCTGTGGAATTGTCCTTTTTACGGAAATAACTTTCTATGTTTTCAAAGTCAAACGAGTCTGATTTTAAATTTCCAAACTCACTTAACAACTTTTCTTTAATTCTCAACTTTCGGTCTCTAAACATCAGTTGTTATTTTTAATTATTGAGGTTAACCGGCTGTTTCAATGCTGAAAATTGGTTAGTTCTGCTTTCATTCAACTCCAACAATATCACTTCTACGCTCTAACAACACCGTATTACGCCAGATTCCATTCATTTTTCCTATTCGTTCACGGTAACCA